>CAYWLT010000011.1:1738-21270 GCA_964459295.1 uncultured Thermodesulfobacteriota bacterium | reverse complement strand
GGTCATGGCACTCCTCCGGACCAAAAAGACGATTGCCGCCGCACAACTGCTGGATAATGCGCACATCCGGGTTCTGAAAGATGCGGGACTGCTGCGGGCGGGGTGCGATGGAGACGAGGAAATCGCCCTGGTACAGCCGCTGGTCAGCCCTGAAGCGCTGCCGGATTCTCCTGATACCGATGTCGCATGGAAGCGGGTCTGTTTTTACAACCCCCACAATAACACCATTAACTAACCACACGAGGCGCAGGAGGTATACATGCCGCTGGCAACCGAGCACAAACGCGATGTCATTGAAAAGCATAAAATACACGATAATGACACCGGCTCTCCCGAGGTGCAGATCGCACTTCTGACGGAACGGGTCAACTATCTTACCGATCACTTTAAAAAACACGCAAAAGATCATCATTCGCGCCAGGGTTTGCTTAAAATAGTGAACCAAAGACGGCGTCTGCTCAATTACATTAAACGCGTGGATCCACCGCGCTACCGGAAGCTGATTGAGGAACTGGGCATCAGAAAGTAGTGCTTTCTCCCGGCGGACGCATGACCATTTTTACACAAGGAGTTCAACCATTATGAGCAAGAAAGTTACCTGTGAATGGGGCGGCCGGGCCATCTCGATTGAAACCGGCAAGATGGCAAAACAAACCAGCGGTTCGGTGACCGTGCAATACGGAGACAGCATCGTTCTGGTTACCGCCGTAGCCTCCAAGGCACCCCGGGAAAATGCCGCTTTTTTCCCCCTGACCGTTGATTACCATGAAATGACCTATGCCGCCGGAAAAATACCGGGCGGTTTTTTCAAGCGAGAGGGGCGCCCCAGCGAGCGGGAAATTTTGATCTCCCGCTTCATTGACCGTCCGCTGCGCCCCCTGTTTCCCGACGACTTCATAAACGATGTGCAGATCATCGCCACGGTGCTTTCCGCCGACCCGGAAAACAATCCCGACATACTGGCCATTATCGGCGCATCGGCCGCGCTCACCATTTCCGACATACCCTTCAGGGGCCCCATCGCCGGGGTGCGCATCGGTCGCGCCGACGATCGATTTATTATCAATCCCTCCTGGTACCAGCTGCCCGACAGCTCGCTTGATCTCATCGTAGCCGGCAGCAGGGAGGCGGTGGTCATGGTTGAGGGGGAGGCGAAGATCCTGCCTGAATCGGTCATTGCCGACGCCATCGCCTGCGGCCATGCATCCATCATGAACATCATTGCCATGCAGGAGGAACTCCGTGAGGCGGTGGGAAAGCCGAAAATGAGCTTTGCCGCGGCAACCATCGACGAAAAGCTCCGCCAGGATGTTGAAGCAGCGGCGCGGGACAAAATCAACCGGGCCATCCGCATTGCCGGCAAGAAGGATAGACGGGACACCCTGCAGCAAATCGAGAAAGAAACTATTGACGCGCTCCTGCCCGGCCATGAGGGCAAGGCGGCGGCCATCAGCGCCCTGCTTGATTCCCTCGAGGCGCAGCTGATCCGGGATATGATCACCAGGGAAAACATCCGCATCGGCGGAAGGGGCTTTGCCGAAATCCGCAGCATCTCCTGCGAAGTGGGCATCCTGCCCCGCGCGCACGGTTCGGCCCTTTTCACCCGCGGCGAAACCCAGGTGCTGGCTTCAACCACCCTGGGCACCACCGAGGATGAGCAGCGGATTGATTCGCTCATGCAAAACGGCTTTAAAAGCTTTATGCTTCACTATAATTTTCCGCCCTTTTCGGTGGGAGAGGTCAAGTTCCTCCGCTCCCCCAGCAGGCGGGAAATCGGGCACGGCACCCTGGCGGAGAGGGCCATTTCCAAGGTGCTCCCCTCCAACGAGGAATTCCCCTATACCATCCGGATCGTATCTGATGTGCTGGAATCCAACGGGTCTTCATCCATGGCAACCGTATGCGGCTCAGTGCTGTCGCTGATGGATGCCGGCGTTCCCATCAAGACCCCCGTGGCCGGCATCGCCCTCGGGCTGATTAAGCAGGATGACCAGTTCATCATTCTTTCCGATATCCTCGGCGATGAGGATCACATCGGCGACATGGATTTTAAGGTGGCCGGCACGCGGGATGGCATTACCGCCTTACAGATGGACATAAAAATCACCGGCATCACGCCAGAGATACTGCGCAAGGCCCTGGACCAGGCGCGGGAAGGCCGACTGTTCATCCTGAATAAAATGGAGGAGACCATTAATGCGCCGCGGGCCGAGCTCTCGCCGTGGGCGCCCCGCATCGTCACCATCCAGGTCAAGACCGACCAGATCGGCGACGTCATCGGGCCGGGCGGCAAGGTGATCAAGGGCATTGTTGAGCAGACCGGGGCAAAAATCGACATTGACGATACCGGCAAAGTCAACATTTTCTCCAACGATCTCGAGTCGGTGCACAAGGCCATCGCCATGATTCAGGCAATCACCCAAGAACCCGAACTCAACAAGATCTACCGCGGCAAGGTGCGGCGTATCGTCGACTTTGGCGCTTTCGTGGAGATCTTCCCCGGCACGGACGGGCTTGTCCACATTTCCCAACTGGCTGAAGGGCGGGTGAAAACCGTTCGTGACGTGGTCAAGGAAGGCGATGAAATCATGGTGAAGGTCATCGAGATTGACAAGCAGGGTAAAATAAGATTGAGCCGAAAAGAGGCGATGAGCGACAAGCCCCAGAACTGATGGCAATTTGGTTGCGGCTAAAAAGCCCTTCCCCCTTGAGCCTTCTAACCGCCTGAAGGAAACGGCCGTTTCAACAACCAGCTGAATGATCCTCGCGCAATGTATCAGAAAACAGTACTTGAAAACGGCGTGACCATTGTCACGGAACAGGTGCCCGCGGTCCATTCCGTCTCTCTCGGCGTCTGGATCAAAATCGGTTCCCGCGATGAAGACAAGGCGCATAACGGCATTGCCCACTTCATTGAACACATGTTCTTCAAGGGCACGTCCCGGCGATCCGCCCAGGATATTTCAAAGGAGATCGATTCGGTGGGCGGCATCCTCAATGCCCTTACCAGCAAGGAGTACACCGGCATCTACGCAAAAGTGCTGGACAAGCATGTGAATGTCGCATCCGACATCGTCTCTGATATCTTTCTCCATTCCACCTTTGACCCCGCAGAGATCGAGCGTGAACGGGAGGTGATCGTACAGGAAATACTCCTCTCTGAGGATACCCCCGATGAGCATGTTCAGGAGCTGTTCAGCAAGTCCTTTTTCCGGGATCATCCCCTGGCCATGCCCATCCTCGGCAGTAAAAAATCGGTCGCCGGCATCAACCGCGACATACTGCTTGAGTTCCTCTGCCGTCATCACTATCATCCGTCAAAGATAATCATTTCCGCCACCGGGAAGGTCAATCATGATCAGATCGTCGGTATCTTTCAGGAACGCTTCGGGGACATTCCCAGGAGCAACTCCTCTCCTTCACGATCATCGCTCAGAGCGGTGTCCGATCTGGCTATTTACGCCAAGCCGCTTGAGCAGATACACATCTGCATCGGCACGCAAGGCGTTACCCAGGATGACGTATCGCGCTATGCGGGATATGTGCTCAATGCCGTCATCGGGGGAAGCATGAGCTCCCGCTTATTTCAGGAGATACGTGAAAAAAAGGGGCTTGCCTATTCCATTTATTCCTACTTTTCATCCTATTTTGACGCGGGCATGTTTGTGGTATATCTCGGGGTAAGCAAAAAAACGGCACCGGAGGCCATAAAACTGGTTATTGCCGAACTTAACAAAATCAGTGACCGCGGCATTACCGAAAGCGAACTCCGGACCGCGCAGGAACACCTGAAAGGGCACACCCTGCTTGCCGCAGAAAGTCCCGACAGCCGCATGACCCGGCTGGCCAAGTGCGAGATATATTTTAACCGCTTCATACCCCTGGAGGAAATTTTGTCTTCCATCGATCACGTCTCCGTCGATGACGTGCAGCGGCTTGCGCGGGAAATCTTCGACCGCAAGTATCTTTCCCTTGCCGCCCTGGGACCGGTAACCGGGCGAGACATAACCCCCGACCTGCTGGACGCATGAATAGGCGGGTTGCGGGTTACAGCGGGTTGCAGGTTAATAGCTTGTATTGAAAGAGATTGTTTCGTCGCCCGCCCTCGCGGGAATCTTCGCAACGACTATCTATAATGATTGGCCGGACTGCCCCGCCGCTCTGCTGCGGGGTAGTTCAGTATATTCGGGGACGCTTCACGAGAGCCGCTTACCCCCCGCTTTTCTTCACCAGATAGATGAAAAATTCCCGGTTCTTTTTGGGGCCGGCAGCCGGCGCCTCAATGACGCCTTTCACCGCAAGCCTTTCTTGTTCTGCAAACGCAGTGATGCGGTTGACCGCTTTTTCATGCTTTGCCGCATCCCTGACTATGCCGCCGCTGCCCACCTCCGCGCTGCTCAGCTCGAACTGCGGCTTGATCAGGGCAACGATGTCGCCATCGCTTCTGATCAGAGAAACTACCGCCGGAATGACCTTGATAAGCGAGATAAACGACACATCAATGACCGCGGCGTCCGGCTCATCCTGCAGGCTGGCGCGATCGAGGTAGCGGATGTTGCTTCGCTCGATCAGCACCACCCGCGCGTCTGCGCGCAATTTCCAGGCCATCTGTCCATAGCCCACGTCCACCGCGTAAACCCGCGCCGCGCCGCGCCGCAGCAGGCAGTCGGTAAAACCGCCGGTCGAGGCTCCCACGTCCAGAAAGATCCTCCCGGCGGTTGGAATGTTAAAATAATCCAGCGCCTTCTCCAGCTTGTTCCCGCCCCAGCTCACATAGGGCGAAGATTCCCCCCGCACCTCAATCCCGGCATCGGGGCCCACCCGCGCACCGGCCTTGACTGCCTTATTACCGTCCACAAACACCTTGCCGGCCATGATGTACGCCTGGGCCTTATGCCGGCTTTCCACCAGGCCGCGGGTCACCAGGGCGCTGTCGAGGCGCTCACCCCTGACCCGCGAAGATCCCCGGTCCGCCACAGACCATCTCCCGTGCCATGGCTGCTATGCTGCCAGCATCCAGGCGATACTTGGCGCGAATTACTTCCTGGGAACCGTGTTCCACAAATATATCGTTGATGCCCAGCCGCCGGATGGTCACGTCGTTAATAGCCCTTTCTCCCAGCGCCTCCAGCACGGCGCTGCCGAAGCCGCCGGCGAGCACGTTCTCTTCAATGGTAATGATTTTTTTATGGGTGCGGGCAAGGGCGCATACCGTATCCGTGTCCAGCGGCTTTACAAAACGGCAGTTCACCACGCAGGCATCGATCCCCTCCTGCGCGAGCCGGTCCGCCGCGGCCATCGCCGGATGCACCGCTGCACCGATGGCCAGAAGGGCCAGGTCGCGGCCTTCGCGCATCACCTCGGCCTTCCCCTTCTCGATGATGCGGATTTCCTCATCCAGCTTCACCCCCAATCCGCCGCCCCGGGGGTAGCGAATGGCCACCGGGCATTGATAATGCAAAGCCGTTTTGAGCATGTGCTGGAGCTCATTCTCGTCCTTTGGCGCCATGATAACCAGGTGGGGAATGCATCGCAAAAAGGAAAGATCAAACAGCCCGTTGTGGGTGGCGCCGTCTTCGCCGACGATTCCCGCCCGGTCGATAACCAGTACCACCGGCAGCTTTTGATAGCACACATCAAGCAATATCTGATCGTAGCCCCGCTGCAAAAAGGTTGAATAGATGGCGGTAACCGGATGCATACCGCCCGTGGCCATACCGGCGGCAAAGGTAATGGCATGCTGCTCGGCAATCCCCACGTCGAAGAACCGTTCCGGGAATGCCCGGCTGAATTCATCCAGGCCGGTGCCGCTGGGCATGCCCGCGGTGATGGCCACAATACGCTTATCGTCCCGCGCCAACTTGAGCAGGGTGGCGGCAAATACCTTGGTATAGCTGGGCCCCGCTGTATCCGTTCCAAGTTGGCTGCCGCTGACAATGTCAAACGGGCCGGTTCCGTGAAAGGTGATGGGGTCGGATTCGGCGGGGCGATATCCCTTGCCCTTGCTGGTAAGCACGTGGAAGAGGATGGGACCCTGGAGCTTGCGAAGGTTGCTCAGGTTTTCCAGCAGATGGTCAAACCGGTGTCCGGAGATGGGTCCGACATAGCGGAATCCCAGCTCCTCAAAAAGGATGCCCGGGGTGAACAATCCCTTCAAAAACTCCTCTGACTGCCGCAGCACCCGCAGCATCGATTTGCCGATACCGGGGATGGTTTCGATGAAGGCGTTAAAGTCATTCTTGAAGCGATTGTAAAACTGGCCGGTAATAATCCTGGTCAGGTAGGCCGCAAGGCCGCCGACATTGGGGGAGATGGACATCTCGTTGTCGTTTAATATGACAATAATATCCTTTTTAAGGTGACCGGCGTGGTTTAAACCCTCAAGCGCGATGCCGGCCATCAGGGATCCGTCACCTATGACCGCAATCACCTTGTGCCGCTCATCCCTGAGGCAGCGCGACTGGGCCATTCCCAGGGCGGCCGAAATGGAGGTGCTGCTGTGGCCGACATTGAATGTGTCATAAACGCTTTCCTCCCGACGCGGGAATCCGCTGGCGCCGCCATATTGCCTGAGGGAGTGAAACTGCTCCCTCCGCCCGGTTATGATCTTGTGGGCGTAGGCCTGGTGGCCGACATCCCATACGATTTTATCCTCGGGGGTGTTGAAGACATAGTGCAGGGCGATGGTCAGTTCCACCACCCCCAGGCTCGATGCCAGATGGCCGCCGGTTTTGGCAATGGTGCCGATAATTTCCTCCCGGATTTCCTCTGCCAGCCGGGGCAGTTGCCCGGCCTTCAACCGGCGCAGCGCAGCCGGGTCATTGATACGGTCAAGCAGGCGGTCCATGCGGGCTTATTGCTCCTCTTCTTCCAAAAAAGGCTTGGTTGCCGGCTCATCGCCGTCGCCCTGCAGCAGTATCTCAACTTTTCGTTCAGCTTCCTCCAACTGCCGGGAGCAGAGGCGCGAGAGTTTTATCCCGTCCTCAAAGAGCTTGAGCGACGTCTCGAGGGTCAGGTCTCCCTGTTCCAGCTGCTTGACGATATCCTCGAGCCTTTTCAGGGATTCCTCAAATTTTTTAACCGCCATTTTTATCTCACCTCACAGATCAGGTTATTCTTCCGTATTCTCCACCCGGCAGGCAATCGACCCCTTGAACAGGCGGATGCTCACCCGGTCTCCCCGGGCAACCATCTCGCTTTCCCGCACAACGCGGCCGGAGGGGAGCATTCGGGTAATGCTGTATCCGCGCTGTAACACGTTGAGCGGGCTGAGCCGGCCGAGTCCTTCGGCATATCCCCGCACCGTCTGCCGGTAACCTTCGAGGAGACGGCGGGTCCGGTCCGCCAGCGACCGCTCGATCAGCGCAAGCCCTTTAGTCGCGGCGGCAATGGCAAGTCGTGGGTTTCGAACCATCAATCCCGAGCGCAACCCTTTCAGCACCTCCCGTTGCAACCGCAGCAGCTGCAGCAGGCGCGGCGCCATACGGCCCTGGGCATCATCCACCCGAATCTGCCAGGCGCTCACGCGCGCGCGCAGATCGGGAATCCGGGTGCGTAAAAAGTCCAGCAAGCGCCTTATCGTTTCCATGCGATGCCCCATGTGATTCTGCAGGCGGCCGGATAATTCATGGATACGGTTAAGCAATTCGGCCATCTCCGGCACCGCCAGTTCCCCGGCGGCGGAGGGGGTCGGCGCGCGCAAGTCGGCGACAAAATCGGCTATGGTGAAATCAATCTCATGCCCCACTGCCGAAATAACCGGGACCGGACATTGATAGATGGCCCGGGCGACGATTTCTTCGTTGAAAGCCCAGAGATCCTCAAGCGAGCCTCCGCCACGGGCCACGATGATCACATCGGTCCCAGCGATCCGGGCAAGCCGATCGATCGCCCGCGCTATTTCCTGCGCTGACCCTTCTCCCTGCACCCGCACCGGGTTGATCAGAATATCCATGGGCGGAAAGCGTCTGCCGATAACCTTGATCAGATCCCTGATTGCCGCGCCGCTGGGCGAGGTGACAATGCCGATCCGGCCGGGCAGAAAAGGAATCGGCTTCTTGCGCCCCGGATCAAACAGGCCTTCGCCCCGCAGCTTTTCCTTAAGCTGCTCGAAGGCCAACTGGAGGGCGCCCACGCCTTTCGGCTCCATGTAGTCGACAATGAGCTGATAATCACCCCGCGGTTCATAGAGGCTGATTCGCCCGTGGCAGATGACCAGCATTCCATCCCGCAGTTCACATTTAAGCTGCCGGCCCATATATCTGAACAGAACCCCCCGCAACTGGCTGTTCTCATCTTTGAGGGTAAAATAATAATGTCCGGACGCCGGGCTGCGGACATTTGAAAGTTCCCCCTCAACCCAGACCTCACCAAAGGTCTTCTCAAGCTGATCTTTGATGAGCCGGGTAATTTCGGTTATGGATAAAATATTTTTATCTTCTGAAGACATGTCTGCACAGCCGCATGCCCTGAGGCATAACCGTTCGGGCAGGTGAATGAACGCAACAACCACCATGTTGTTGCGTTGTGCATCCGTTCTTTTCCTGAAACATTTCTGTTTTTAAATCTGTACAATCACGCGAATCGAATTATAATTAAAAAAAGCGGCGGAATCAATAATTTAATTGACCGGCGGATGCAGTGGCACTTTCAGGCGCCTTATGTGGTATGGGTCTTGCCTGAAGAGAATATATGACCCGCCACCGCGGGTAGTTTGTTAAAAAATAATGGCGCAGGCTGATAAGGTTTGCTGAATAGCATGGGGCGCAAAAGGGAGGGGCTTTTTAGCCACGAGTCGGATGGATGTTGTTCAACCGCCTGCCAGGAGGAACACGATTCGGCGACCGCTCATATATCTGCTGATTGCCTATCTCTGCGGCATACTGTGGGGGTATTATCTGCCGGCCGAGCGGCTCATTCTCATTGCCATTCTTGTCCCGGCGGTGGCGGCGGCAGCGGCCACCCTTGTATTGAGACGTGCCTTCGCTGCGATGATCTTTATACTCAGCGCTTGCATGATTTTGGGCCATCTTTTTATTATCAGCGCGATTTCCCCGCCCCGCCCCCCTAACCACCTCTCACGCTATATAACCGGATCCAAGGTGGTTCTGGAAGGCTTCCTCTACAAGGCTCCGCAGGCTTTCCCCGCAAAAACCAGATACTTCGTCCAGGTGGAAAGGCTGATTGAAAAGGAGAGGGAAACCCCGGTTACCGGAAAGCTGCTCCTGACCGTCCGGCAGCCGCACAACCGGCTTGGCTATGGAGACGTGGTGCGCTTTTTCTGCAGAATGCACCTGCCCAATAATTTCAACAACCCCGGGAGCTTTAATTATCAACAGCATCTGGCTTTCCAGGATATATTGGTTACCGCATCCCTTGATGCCAAGCATGGCATGGTCAAGGTGGGAGAATATCCCGGCAGTCCGGTTATCTTCCAAATCGAGCGCATCCGGCAAGCCATCAAGGATTTCTTTGCCGCCCGGCTTGCATCGCCCTCCGCCGAAATAGCCACCGCCCTCATAACTGGTGAGCAAAGCGGCATCCCCCAGGACATGCGTGATCAGTTTTCGGTTGCCGGTGTGGCTCACCTGCTTGCCATTTCCGGGTTGCACATCGGGATTGTCGCCCTGATCACCCTTTCCATGGCACAGGCACTCTGCCGATGCTCAACCCGGCTTATGCTGACGGCCAATATTTCGAAGCTGGCCGCCGTGCTGACCTTCGTTCCGGTAATCTTCTATTGCTTCATAGCGGGTTCAGGTATTGCAGTGCTTCGCGCAACCATCATGGTCATCGCCTACCTGGTTTCAATCATCATCGACCGCCAGGATGATCTTTGGAACACCCTGGCGCTGGCGGCATTTCTCATTCTGATCGTCTCTCCTTCATCCCTCTTTGACTGCTCCTTTCAGCTTTCGTTCATGTCGGTTGCCGCCATCCTTTACCTCAATCCTCGCTTATCCGCCCGCCTTGGCAAAATATCCGCTACGTTTCCGAGAGAGAGGAAACGATGGTACCATGCCCCTCTGGCGCGCATCCTGTCCGTGCTGGCGGTTACCCTTTCCGCCACCATCGGTACCGCCCCGCTGGTGGCGTTCTATTTCAATCGATGTTCGCCTTGGGGCATCCCCGCCAATCTTATCGTTGTCCCGCTCACCGGATTCCTGGTGGTGCCCCTCGGGCTGACCACATCCGTTTTATGTTTCGTCTCCGCCCCCCTGGCCATGCTTACCGGAAGAATTATGGATGTGCTGATCAAGCTGTCCAACGCAGTGGTCGGCTTTTTCTCCGCCCTTCCCTATGCCGATTACCGCGTCTCCACCCCTACCCTGCCGGAAATGATTATCTATTACTCCGGGATATTGCTGGCGGTCAACTGCAGGCGCAGCGTATGGGCGCGGTACGCTATGGTACTGGTAACCGCCGCCCTCATCGGTGATGCCGGCTACTGGTATTATCAGAGCCACCTGAATCCACGTCTGCGGATAACCGCAATCGACGTGGGACAGGGTGAATCATCGTTGCTGCAGTTCCCCGGCGGTAAAACCATGCTTGTCGACGGGGGGGGATTTCACCAATCCGACTTCGATACCGGTGAAATGGTGGTGGCACCTTTGCTCTGGCGGAAAAAAATATCAAAAATCGATCTTCTGGTGCTGTCGCATCCGCACCCCGATCATCTCAACGGGTTGGTGTCCGTCGTCAAAAATTTCGACATCGGAGAGGTATGGACCAACGGCGAAGCCATCGACAGCGAGGCGTACAAGGAATTCGTCTCTCTGATAGCGGAGCGGAAGATAAAGCAAATGGTCATCGCCCGCGGCCAGCCGAGCCGCGCCGTCGATGGTGTCTTGATTGAATTCCTCCATCCCGACGGGATCCGGCCGGACCCCTCAAGCGGGAGGCGGCGCGATCGGATTAATAATAACTCGCTGGTCCTGCGCATCATCTTCCATGAGGCATCGATCCTCTTCACCGGCGACATTGGCGCGGCGGATGAAAGCGAGATCATCGCCCTCTATCCCGGCCTCACCTGCACCATCCTGAAGATTCCTCACCACGGCAGCGCCACCTCCAGTTCGCAGGCGTTTCTCCGTATGCTCGGGCCACGCATCGCGATATTGAGTGTCGGCAGCAACAACAGCTTCAAACTCCCTCACCCTGATGTCATCGCCAGGTATGAAGCGGCGGGCTGCAGGATTTTAAGGACGGATAAACACGGGGCGGTCTATTTGGAAACTGACGGCTGCTCATTGATGAAGATCAAAACCTATCTCGAACCTGACACAGCCGGTCGATCCGTTCTTTTACCCCGATCGGCAGATTGACGGTTGTGCGCCAGAAACAGGTCGGCCCGCCCTTTCGAGAAGGCAGGCCCTTCCTTTGGTAAGCGTGGCGGAGAGAGAGGGATTTGAACCCTCGGTTGAGCTTTCACCCAACACTCGCTTAGCAGGCGAGCGCCTTCGACCACTCGGCCATCTCTCCGTTTATCGCGCCAAACCTCAGCCAATCATCTTTGATGTTCCGGCAGACAAACTTTCCGAGAAAAAATCTCAGATATCCTTCGTTTAGAATCGAAAACTATTCTGGCGGAGGGAGTAGGATTCGAACCCACGTCACGTTTCCGTGAAACGGTTTTCAAGACCGCCGCCTTCAGCCACTCGGCCATCCCTCCGCGTGCAACTGCAGCACTTACTTATCGCATCCGGGCGCTCTTGTCAATCCTCCCCGCTCACAGATTGTTCGCGGCAAACTCCCAGTTCAGCAGCTTGTCGATCACGGCGGTCGCGTAATCCGCCCGGCGGTTCTGATAATCAAGATAGTAGGCGTGTTCCCAGACGTCAATGGTGAGCAGTGGAACCATGCCCGCGGTAAGCGGGTTGTCGGCATTTCCGGTCTTGACCACCCTGAGCATGTCGCCATCCCTGACCAGCCATGCCCAACCGCTGGCAAATTGCGTGACCGCCGCGTCGAAAATCCGCTTTTTGCATTCATCCAAACTGCCGAACGACGCTTCGATCCTCTTCTTGAGCGCCCCGGGGGGCGGGCCTCCGCCCGCCGGCCGCAAGCTCCGCCAGAAGAAGTTATGATTCAGGGTTTGCGCCGCGTTGTTGAAAATGGCCGACTGATCCGGCCTGCCCGCCGTTGAAACGACAATCTTCTCCAGAGATGCATCGGCATAGGGTGTGCCGGACGCAAGTCTGGCCAGATTATCCGCATACCCCCGGTGATGCCTTCCGTAGTGAAACCCCATGGTCCTCGCAGAAACAACCGGTTCAAGCGCATCTTCCGGATAGGGAAGCGGGGTCATCGGATTCGGGCTCCCGGCAGTTTGCTCCGAACCCTGCAGACCGGTGCCTGCAAACAGCAGCGCGGCAGCGGCGCCGGCCGCGAGGAATTGCCGGCGGGTAATGTTGCTTTCATTTGCCACCCGGTTCATCGTGCTCATAAGCCTCCCTCCCGGTTCCGATCTTCCCGGCTTGATACGCCATCTCCCGGCCTTATCGATGGAGGTCGCACTCCTCACTCCTCTTCAAGCGACCTTACCCATTCAATGGCGTTTTTATTGATCGCCATAAACCCCAGCGGGATCTCGGTGGTGGCCGTTTCCTCGCGGGTGTTCACCACCGGCACAAAATGCCTGGCGTCATTAATGACGTTGCTCAGCCGGTCGAGATGTGCGGGAACGAAAATATCCCCGTAGTAAACCTTTCCTCCGGCCTTCAAACAGACCTTTACATAGTTTCCCTTCTGTTCCTTGGCGCTGAGCACAATGTTGTTGTGACAGTGCCTGCAGATAACCGCTTCCAGTTTGATTGATTCCGCGCAGAAGGGGCAGATCTTCATCGGCTTCATGGCATCTCCTGTGCGCAACGCGCGCTTTTCTCCCGGCAGGCTCAGCGATCAAAAAGCGATTTCTGGGGCGCGCCCTTCACCAGCTCCCGCGCCTCAATGATCCGGGTATCCTTGTTCCATCGGGTATCCATCTTTCGGCCGGTGTCCTCAATATTAAAATATTTAAAAAAGGCGATGCAGCTGATGGTGGCGCTTTTTCCGTCATGGGCAACCGTCACCGGTTAGGTTTTCGGCGCTTCCTCGTTGACCGGCTTGATGCCGATGATCCGCTTGTCCGAGCCATAGGACAATCTGACAAAGGGATGCCCTTTGAGATAGTCGCTGGTGCAGCGCTGCGAAAAAACTATCCTCCCCCCTTTATTAATGGAAACCGTCGCCTTGTCCAGGTTTCTGGTGTGCTTGGCGGTGAATTCAATGAATGCCATGGCTTTATCCCTCCCCATGAACCGCCTATAACTAAAGGAATCAATGACGCACTGCACTTGCGCGTCAGTAGCGCTGCTCCTTTGTAATAACCGTCATGCCGCCCATATAAGGGCGCAGGGCATCGGGTATGACCACGCTTCCGTCCCGCTGCTGGTAGTTTTCCAGAATGGCCACCACCGTCCTACCCACCGCGAGGCCGGATCCGTTCAGGGTATGTACAAATTCTGATTTTTCCTTATCCCCGGTCTTATAGCGAATGTTCGCCCTTCGCGCCTGAAAATCCTCAAAATTGCTGCATGAGGAAATTTCCCGGAAGAGGTTCTGCCCCGGCAGCCAGACCTCGATATCGTAGGTCTTGGCGGAGGAGAAGCCCAGATCGGCGGCGCAGAGGTTAACCACGCGATAGGGAATAACCAGGCGCTTCAATACCTCCTCGGCATCGTTGAGCAGCGTCTCCAGCTCGTCATATGAGCCGGCGGGCGCGGCAAACTTCACCAGCTCCACCTTGTTGAACTGGTGCTGGCGTATCAGTCCCCGCGTCTCCTTGCCGTATGAGCCCGCCTCTTTGCGGAAGCAGGGGGTGTAAGCGGCATAATACAGGGGAAGGCTTCCGGCGGGAAGCGTTTCATTCTGATGAATGTTGGTAACCGGCACCTCGGCCGTGGGGATCAGAAAATAATCCACTGCATCAATTTTAAAAAGATCCTCCTCAAATTTGGGCAGCTGCCCGGTCCCGGTCATGCTGGCCCGGTTTACCATGAAGGGCGTAAGCACTTCGCGATACTTATGCTCTCCGGTGTGCAAATCGAGCATGAAGTTAATCAGCGCCCGCTCCAGCCGCGCGCCCGCGCCGATATAAAGGGTGAAGCGCGCGCCGGTTATCTTGGCCCCGCGATCAAAGTCAAGAATGCCCAGGCGCTCCCCGATGTCCCAGTGCGGCTGCGGGGTGAAGTCAAACTTCCGGATGTCCCCCCAGCGCCGCACTTCCTGATTGTCCTCGCTGCCCTTTCCGGGGACCACTGACGCGTGGGGGAGGTTGGGAACGGTAAGCATGAATTCCCTCGCCGCCGCCTCCTTTTCCTGCAGATCAACGTCGAGCTCCTTGATCCGCTGGGAGACCATTCGCATCCGCTCGATTTCATCGGTACCGTCCTTCTGGTCCCGCTTTAACCGCGCGATCTTTTCCGAAACCGTATTCCGCTGGCAGCGGAGATTTTCCACCTCCACCAGCAGCTCCCGCCGCGCCGCGTCAATGCGCAGAAAGCCATCCCAGTCTACGGCGGCACCCCTCAACGCCAGCCGTTGCCTGACGCTGTCCAGGTGTTCACGAACGTATTTAAAATCAAGCATATTCCGCAACCCGCTGTCGTGTAAGCGAAGCGCTCTCCGGCTGCCGCCGGCGTCTCTTGCATGCGCATCTTTCCGGTGAGCACTATGTTTAGCATCTTAAAAAAATGTCGTCAATAGAATAGTTGCCCAGGTGAATCATCCGCTCCCCCGCCGGCGCGGCGCATCATTTCTATTGATTACGCAGCCAGGTATGGTAATGATATTTTACCGCATTCATGCACATTGTCTCTTTGTTGGAGGTATCACTGCATTAGCCATGCGCACGCGCAAGAACCTGCACGGGATGGTGGGCGCGGCCGTTCTGATAACGGCGCAGGCGCTTCTGCTGAAGGATGTACAGCCGGCGGCATCCTGGTTTTACTATTTCGCCTGGTGGCCCTATATTCTGATCATTGACAGCCTGGTGTACCGCATCAGGGGAAATTCGCTGCTCATGAACCGGAGAGGCGAGTTTGCAGTGCTGTCGCTCTGGTCCGTTGTCATATGGACGCTGTTCGAAGCGATCAATCTGGTGATGCAAAACTGGTATTATGTCAACGTCATACCGCTTCGATCAATCCGTTGGCCCGGCTACGCGATTGCTTATGCGACCGTGCTGCCGGGCCTTTTTGAAACCGTCGAGTTACTGGAGTCGCTTGGACTCTTTAAAGGCGCCCGGGTCAAGCCGGTGATAGTCGGCAGCAGCGCTGCCCTCGGAATGTTCTCGTCCGGTGTGGCATGCGCAGGGGCAGTCCTGCTGTTTCCTGCTTATTGCTATCCCCTCATTTGGGGCGCTTTTATCCTGATGCTGGAACCGATTAACCATCATTGGGGAGCAAAATCCCTGCTGCGCGATTGGGAACAGGGCACCCTGCGCACCCTCTGCCTGTTGCTGTCCGCAGGGCTTGTCTGCGGCATGCTGTGGGAGTTCTGGAATTTTTGGGCAGCGACCAAATGGGTGTATACCGTACCCTTTTTCGAGAAGCTGAAGCTCTTCGAAATGCCCCTGCTCGGCTTCCTGGGATTCCCCCCCTTCACCGTGGAATGCTACTGCCTGTACAATTTCATCAGCCTTTTCCGCCATCAGCGAAGCTGGGAGCAAGATAGTTATGGACTAAACCGGCGCAAAAAGGTACACTTTGCCCTGATTGTGCTGACGGTGGCGGCCGGCTTCATCTTCTGCGGCATCACCTTTAATGCCATGGATGCCGCGACGGTAAACTCCTACTGGTCAACCATAAGCGATTTAGAAAGCATACCGCCGGACGCCGCGCGCCGGCTGAGCGATGTCGGCATAGTAACGCCGCAAAATCTGCTCTCTGAAACATCATCCCGACCGCGTCGCGAGGCAATGGCGAACCTGCTTGGCGTCCCGCCGGACGATCTGCTGCGCTGGATTAAATCGGCAGAGCTTGCCGCACTCAAGGGGATGGGTGCCCGGAATGCCAACCTGCTCATGAGCGCCGGAATTCATGACATAATCAGTCTTGCCCGGCAGGACGCGGAACTACTCCACCAAAACCTGGCCCGGAATCATCAGATTGCTCCCGGGAAGCATCCTTCCCCGCCCCGGCCGGCAATTCTGCGCATCTGGATACGGGAAGCCAAGCAACACCGGACGGTAGCGGATGAAGAAACCTGACCCCCGGCGCACCTCGCGCCTGCCTTTCCTTCTGCTCAAATTACCCCATCTGTTTTCCCTGGCGGCCGCGGACTTTTTCAGAAACCGCTGCATACTCTGGGCGGCCGCCCTTACCTATACCACGGTGTTTGCCCTGGTTCCCATGCTTGCCGTGACCTTTTCCCTGTTTCATGCCTTTGGGGCGCTCAAAGGACTCGAGGGGAAGCTGCGACCCTTTATCCTGCAGGTGCTGGTGCCGGGGGCCCAGGAAAAGCTGATCGGGACAATCAACGCCCTGATCGAGCGGCTGAATGCCGGCGCAATCGGCGCCGTCGGAACGGTGCTGGTTTTTCTGGCGGCGGTGTTCCTGCTGGCCCAGCTCGAGGTGATCTTAAATGAGATCTGGGGCCTCAAGCAACACCGGCCTTTTTTTTACCGGCTTGCCGTTTACTGGACGGCCATCACCTTCGGCCCCCCGCTGATGGCCCTGTCCATCGGCATTCCGGCCACCCTCAGAAGCTACCGGGCGGTGGAATGGCTGGGGCATTATATCAGCGTTGATTTGTTTCGCATCCTTCCCTACGTGTTCGTCTGGTCAATTTTCACCGGCATCTACCTCTTCATGCCGAACACCCGGGTCAGGTTTTCAGCCGCGGCACTCGGCGCGGTTGTGGGCGGAACCCTCTGGCAGATAGCCGGCGTGGGGTTCACCCTGTATACCTCCACCGTCCTGGTCTATTCAGCCATGTACGGATCGCTCGGGGTCATCCCGCTTTTTTTCCTCTGGCTCTTCATCAGCTGGTCCATCTTTCTCTTCGGGGCGGAACTGTCATTCGTCGTTCAGAATTACAATCTACTGCGCAGCGGCCTGAAGGTATACGGGCCGTCGTATAAGGAGCGAGAATACCTGTCGCTCCGCATTGTGCTGACCATCGCCAAAAACTTTCTCCAGGGCAAAAGCCCCCTCGGGCTCAACGACCTCACCCGGCAGCTCCGCCTGCCGTTTCACCTCACCGGCGAGCTGGTTGAATCGCTAGCCCGGGAAAACATCGTGATCAAGCTGCACCAGGGCAGTCAGGACGTATACCTGCCGGCCAGGAATGTGGACGCCATTACCATGAGCGATATCATCCAGGCGGTGCAGGGTAATCAGAAACTGGCTACGGAAAGTCCCGAAGACCGGGTGATCCTGGAGGCGGTGGTCACCGGCGAACGGATGTTTGCCGCGTGTGCCGGCAACAAGAGCGTGAAAAGCATACTTGACGAGCTGGAGGCGCTGGGCAACCGGTAGGAGCGGCTTTCAGCCGCGAACGCATCGCGCCTGAAGGCGCTCCTGCCGAAATTTCAAATATCTATGTCTGGTTTTTCTCGGGCATTCAAAAGCCCCTCCCCTTTGAGCCACAAATCAGATGGGTGTTTTTCAACAGCCTGCTAGAACTCGATGCAGGTCAGTCCCTCGCGGACGGCAAATTTGGTGAGTTCGGCGATGCTTTTGACTTTGAGCTTGCGCATGATATTGCTGCGGTGCGCCGCCACGGTTTTTTCGCTGATCCGGAGCGATCGGGCTATCTGGCCGGGGCTTTTCCCTTCCGCTATGCGCTGCAATATCTCGCGTTCCCGTTTGCTGAGCACGCCGCCGGCCTTCGCAGCCGGCGCCGGTTCGGCGGGTGCCGGCGCATCCTGGTCCCCGGCCGCCGCATCAAGGGCGGGGCTCAGGTAGGTCTGGTTGCAACTCACCGCATGGAGCGCGCCTCTCAGCTCTTCATAGGCGGCATCCTTCAGCAGGTAGCCCGCGGCTCCCGCCGCAAGCATTTCCCGGACAAACCGCAGGTCGGAATGCATGGACAAGGCAATTATCTTTATTCCCGGCAGGCCGGCAAGAATCCGCCTAGTCGCCTCGATCCCGCTCATATCCGGCATGGTAATATCCATGAGCACCACATCGGGACGGCGCTCGAGGGCAAGCCGCACTGCGCTCTCCCCCCCCTCGGCCTCGCCGATCACCTCTATGCCGGGCTCATTTTCCAGCAGGGCCTGAATACCCTGCCGCATCATCTTGTGGTCATCGGCCAGGATAACCCTGAGGGTCATGATGCAGGTTCCTCCTGCGCATCGCGCGGGTGCTACTCGATGGAGGTCAGCCCTTCGCGTATGGCATACTTGGTGAGTTCGGCGATGCTGTTGAGGTCGAGCTTATCCATGATCTGTTTCCGGTGGCTCTCAACCGTCTTGACGCTGACATAGAGTTTCGCGGCAATCTCCCTGGTCGCCTTGCCTTCGGCAATCAACTGCAGCACTTCGCGCTCCCGCGCGCTCAGCGCGGTTGCGGCTGCAGATCCGGCGGGCGCGCTTCCACCGACGTAGTCCCTGACCACGGTATCAGTTATCTGGGGACTGAGATAGGTCTTGTTTTTTATCACCGCCGCGATGGCCGTGCCCAGCTCCTCAAACGCGGCATCCTTGAGTAGATAGCCGGAAGCGCCGGCGCCGAGCATCTCCTTCACGTACTTTTTGTCCGAATGCATGGAAAGCGCTATCACCTTCACCGTGGGATCATCTCTGACGATCTGCCGCGTGGCATCGATACCGTTCAGGTCGGGCATGGAAATATCGATGACCACCACATCGGGATGGAGCAGCGCGCACAGCTCCACCAAGCTTCTTCCGCTTTCCGCCTCAGCGATCACCTCTATCTCCTTTTGCTTGGCCAGCAGGGCGCGCAGCCCCTCGCGCATGATTTTGTGGTCATCAGCCAGAATCAGCCGTAAACTCATAGCCCACCTCCCGTGTCAGCCTGGTGCTGCAGCAGCGACAGTTCCATATTGATCCGTGTGCCCCGGTTCAGCTTGGATTCAACCGTGAGCGTTCCGCCCAAATGCTCAAAACGCTCCCGGATGCTGAAAATTCCGTATCCGCCCCTGTTGCTCACCTTAAATCCATCCGGACTTATCACGAACCATTTTCCGTCATCTTCCACCGTTATATGAATCATTTGGGCGTTCTGGTCAAGCAAAACTGTGGCGGTTTTTGCATGGGCATGCTTCACCACGTTGATCAACAGCTCGCGGATGCTTTGATACAGCAGGATGCGCACGTCATCATCGAAAATGCCTTCCGCACCCGTGCATACCAGGCGTGTCCTGAGACCATACTCTTTTTGCATATCATCAATCAACCATTCCAGGGCCTTCTCCAGACCGAACTCGTAAAGGAACGGGGGTGACAGGTTAAAAATGAGTGAACGCGTGTCCCGGATGCAGGCAACCATGCCGGTGGTGCTGCCGCTGATATCTCTTAAGAT
>CAYWLT010000011.1:0-1638 GCA_964459295.1 uncultured Thermodesulfobacteriota bacterium | reverse complement strand
TGTCCCGGATGCAGGCAACCATGCCGGTGGTGCTGCCGCTGATATCTCTTAAGATGCTCATGTTCGCACCCAGCTCAATTAGCCGTTGTCCCTTTACCTGCCATTTGGTTTCATAATATAAAACCGGCTCCGACGCGCAGGACGCTGACTCGATAAAATTATCCCACATGTTCAGATCATCCGACACCATAAAATCACGGATGTTTCTCCCCAACAGCTCTTCCTGCGAATAGTCCAGTATCCGCGTCACCGCCTCATTGGCCAGGATGAGGTTCCCCAGGGCATCGGTAACCACAATGCCGTCAGCCGAGGTTCTGATGATGTCCTCCAGAAAGTTTCTCGTTTCAACCAGTTTTTGTTCCGCCTTTTTTCTTTCGCTGATATCCCGGCTGACACTGACCACCCCGGTACACTCACCTTTCTTATCATATATATAAAACAAGGTCTGCTCTACCGGTATAATCTTCCCGTTTTTGTCGCAGTAATACGCTTCCCCGGCCGAGAAGTCGCCCCTTTCCATCAGCTTTTTCATCTGCTCAAAGACCCGGTCACAAAAGCGGTCGGTGAGGATTATCGATGTCCCGGCAGTTGACTCATAGATGCCCGCCTGCGGGGGGACAAGCTCCGCCATATGCTTCCCGATGAGTTCCTCCTGCTCAAATCCGACAAGCTGAATAAATGCCTTATTAACCCTGGTAATATAGCCCCGGTTATCGCCAATCACGATGGGATCAAGGGAGCTTTCTATTATATTATTCAGAAAATCCCTTGTCTCGGTTATTTCTTTTTCCGCTTTCCGGCGTTGGGTGGTATCGCGCAAAATGCCGAACGTTCCCGTGGTAACACCATTCCTGTCGAAGAGAAACACAATGGTAACATCTACCGGGATTATCTTGCCGCTCCGGTGAAACATATAGTTTTCCCAGTTGACCATCCGCTTCTCACTTATAAACTGCGACACTTTGGCCTGGGTATACTCCAGATATTCCCGGCCGATTTCTATGTGCTCGCCGCTGGTCAGTTCATAGCTGCCCTCGGCAAGCACGGAAAAATCCCGCGTGAACTTGCCGTACACCTCATCCATGCTGCGGCCGATCATGTCAAGAAATGCTTGGTTGACCCGATAAATGACTCCCTTGGCGTCGCCTATGACAATGGCATCAAGCGAGCTGTCAAATTTTATCGGCTTCAAAATTCGGACGCGATGGAGAGTCTGCAAGATTGTTGGATTATCAACCTGTTGCATGAAAAGAAACGGAGGATATAACGGGGGAAGGGACGCCGCTATACTAATTTTTGCTGTTGTAGCATATGCCGAAGCTCGTTTTCCCGTGCGGCCATCTCTCGCGCTGCGCGAGGGGAAGCCTCGTGGTCGAAACCCAGCAAATGAAGGATGCCATGAATCAGGAGAATGGCACATTCCTCTCTGAACCGGCTGCCCGCCTGGAGCGCCTGCCGCCGGGCGGTCTCAAGGGAAATGGCCACATCGCCCAGGAGCCGGTTCCCGCCGGGTCGGCGCACATCCTCGTCCTGGGGAAACGAGATAACATCGGTCGGCCGGTTTCTTTTGAGGTAGTTGCGATTAAGTCCCCGGATTCCCGCATCGTCAAGCAGCAGGATGCTCAGCTCATCCGTTTG
>CAYWLT010000010.1:0-22091 GCA_964459295.1 uncultured Thermodesulfobacteriota bacterium | reverse complement strand
CGCGAAGGAGGTGGGCGAGGGACCGATTGCCTGCAAGCCCCACCCCATCGCCGGGGCGGTAAGCAATGCCATAGGCTACCCGCTCAAGGCATTTCCCCTTACTCCCGAGCGTGTGCTGGAGGCAATGCGCAAGCGAGACAAGGAAAAGCAAAGGGTGTAAAGAGGACTAATTATGTTCCAACCATATTTTGAAGACAAGGAAAAAGGCGGTCTCTTTCATGCGGTTTCAGAGGACTGGTCGCGCGTGGTCGATGATCAAAAGATATCCGAGGAACAGTTTTCCGCCGCCAGGATTTCAGTCATCGGCGCCATGATAAGCCACGACCATGATGCCATCATCGATGCCGGCAAGGCGGTGGATGAAGTCATTACCCGCTTTGAAGATACGAAAAACGGCGGCTACTTTTTTTCTGCCGACAAGAACTGGAACATCACCCGCCGGGAAAAGAACCTGGATAAAACGTCCGACATATTCGGCGTTTTAATGCATTTATATGAAGTTAGTTATAATGATGCCTACCTCCTCAAGGCGCTCGGCTTTCTGGATGTTGCCCTTGACCATGCATGGGACAAGCAGCATGGCGGCTTCTTCTCTCTCTACACTGAAAACTGGGATGTTGCCGCCGACATTAAGGACCTCGCTACCCAGTGCAGCATGCTTCAGCATCTGAACGGCTCCTGGAAGGATGGCATGGATTCGCCGTTTGGCGCCAGGTCGGCCTACCATAAACAGCGGGCAAGGGAACTTGGGGATATTATTCTTGATAAGGCAGCAGATAAGCTGCATGGCGGGTTTTATACTTCTTTTACCCGGGACTGGAAGCCTGCTTCGAAGGACAAGGACATTGCTGAGTTGGCTTCCCTTGCCCTGACCCTCTATTTTCATTATCACAACCTCGGTCCATCCATCTGGGGTCCGCGGCGCGGCAGTCATGCCTATACCGGGCGGCCCTATGCCGCGGTCTATTCCTATCGGGGCCCCGCGCCAAGCGTCGAACCGGTGAGCGAGTATGCCTATCAGTTCGGGAAAAAGGTTATCGAGATCGGCGATATACTGGTTGACCATGCATGGGACAAGGAGCATGGCGGCTTCTGTACCACCGTAAGTGAAGATCTGCGGCCGCATGATACCACAAAGCACATCTCAACCCAGATCAATTGCCTTCTCGCCCTCAATGTGGCCTACCGCCTGACCGGTGCTTCCCGTTTTCAGAAACGATGCGCCGAGGCAATCAAAACCATTGAGGACAAATGTTTCGATTCCAACAACGCGGGTGTTTACGCTTCATTCACCAGGGACTGGACGCCAACGTCGAGGGATAAAATCTGTGGCCCCAATCTGATCGTCGGCGGAATCATGAGCATGATCGGACCGGTGGCACAGGGCCTGGATGTCACCCGAAATACCCGCGCCCTTTGGATTGATCCCTTCTGCCAAAAAGTCGGGGCAGGAGAATCAGCGCAATTTACGGTTACGGTTCAGAACCAGGGGTTTGAAAAGGAAAAAATAAGAATCGGCGGTCTCACGGCGCCGCATCGCTGGCTGAATCCCGGAGATAGTACCTTTGACCTGGCCCCGCATGAAATAAAAAAATTTACCCTTACCGTGACACCCCCCAAGGACATGCCGCCGGGAGACTATCCATTCGAAATTACCTGCATGGGAGCCGGTGAGGTGGCCGAATACGTTTCCCGGAGCGGGAAGATAACCATCCTCGCAGAATAATAATTTTGATCCTTAAACGCTGATTCGAAAAACGATTTATGGAGGGGCGCGCTCCGTCAAGTCCGAATAACCGACAGAGCATGGCCCTACATCATAAAGCGTCATCCTGCGATTTGATCGCAGGATCCATAAAATAAATCACTGGATTCTGCGGTCGAGCCGCAGAATGACATTCATCAAGCAGAATCATTCATGAATCAGACGCGCATTAAAAACATTTTGCAGATGGAAGGGCAGGGGCAGGAGCTGATAGTTGAGGGATGGATACGCACCAAGCGCGAATCAAAAGGGCTTTCTTTTCTGGAACTCAACGATGGTTCAAGCATAAAAAATCTTCAGATAATTCTTGAGGATAGTTTTCCCGGCTATGAATCGCTCATGAAGGATATTGCCACCGGCTGCAGCGTTTCCTTGAAGGGAAATCTCGTTGCCTCACCGGCAGAAGGGCAGAAGGTGGAACTGAGGGCTTCCTCAATCACCATTGTCGGTGACGCACCGCCCGACTATGTGCTGCAGAAAAAGAGACACTCCTTTGAGTTCCTGCGCGAGATTGCCCATTTGCGTCCCCGCACCAATTCTTTTGGCGCGGTTGCACGAGTGAGAAGCGCCTTAAGTTATGCAATCCACACCTTCTTCCAGGAAAGAGGATTCATCTATATTCATACACCGATTATTACAGGCAGCGATTGCGAAGGGGCAGGGGAGATGTTCCAGGTGACCACCCTTTCCCTGGAGAATCCGCCCCTGGTTGAAGGCAAGGTGGATTACACCACTGACTTTTTCGGCAAGAAATCGTCCCTTACTGTGAGCGGCCAACTAGAGGGGGAAACCTATGCCTGTGCACTGAAAAATATTTATACCTTCGGACCAACCTTCCGTGCAGAGAACTCCAACACGTCGCGCCATCTGGCGGAATTCTGGATGATAGAGCCGGAGATGGCCTTCTGCGACCTTTCATTGAATATGGAGGTGGCGGAGCAGTTTATAAAATACCTATTGGATTATCTCCTGAGAGAGTGTCCTGACGACATGGACTTCTTTGATCAAAGGATCAGCAAGGGAGTCATTGAAAATCTCTCGGCAATCGTGAAGAGTCCCTTCAGAAGGATCACCTACGATGAGGCAATTGGACAGCTGTCGGGAGCCAAGGTTGCGTTTGAATTCCCGGTGGCCTGGGGCGCTGACCTGCAGAGCGAACACGAAAAATTTCTGACAGAAAAGATATATGGGCAGCCGGTGATTCTGATCAATCATCCCCGGGACATAAAGGCCTTTTACATGAAGCTGAATGATGATTCGAAGACAGTGCGGTCCATGGATGTGCTGGTGCCGCGCCTGGGTGAAATCATCGGGGGAAGCCAGCGCGAGGATGATCACGATACTTTGAAGCGCCGTATTGAGCAATGCGGACTTAACCCGAAGGATTACTGGTGGTACCTTGAACTGCGCCGTTTCGGCAGCGTGCCCCACGCCGGCTTTGGCCTCGGATTTGAACGGCTCGTACAATTTGTCACCGGCATGCAGAATATCCGGGATGTGATACCGTTCCCCCGCGCGGTCAAGACGTTGGAGTTTTAGAGGAAGGATGATAGTGTTTATGTGTCATTGCGAAGAAGCAAAGCGACTGAGAAATCTTATATGATAAATTATAGAAGATTTTTCAGTCGCTGCAGCGCAACTCCTTCGAAATGACATGAATTGGATGGACTCTCGTCATTCCCTCGACAAAAATGTTCTTTAGGGATGAAATGGAGCCGTCTATGGAAATGAAAACGCTGCATTACGAAATGAGTGAGCTGGTTCATGGCGGGGTTCAGCAGATCAACCGTACTCGCATGATCGAGCGCAAGACATGGACGGTGCCGATTGGCAGCTGGGATGTTGCCGTCATGCGCGGGAAGGTATTGGAGAAAACGACAACCACCCGGATTATCCTGGCTACCAAGCATCCCGAAACGGGAGAAGACACCCGATTTTACGCAGCGGCAGGAAGTGATCATGAACCAGGCGCGCGCGCATTATGGAATTTTACCTTCTCAAGGATATTTCATTCAAGGTGGCCCTGCAACTGGGCGTGCCGCTTGATGCGCTCTCCCGGGGAAATTTTGCCCCTTGCACACACTATTAAGTTTCAGATGGACCCGGCATATCCATTCACAGGCGGGCAGAACAACTCCATGTCCCGAGACGGGCATGAAGAAAGAAAAATATCCTGTTACATGTTAAAACCCCAGCCATCGGGTGATATTCGCGACTGGTTCGCGGTTGCGTTCGAATGAGTTAAGTCGGCAGCCTGCCTTAGGATATCCCAGCGCAACACCCGCTACCAATTCCTTATCATCCCCGATCTTCAAATGCCGTTTGACGTCCTCCCGGCAGATGATCGTAACCGCGAGCCAACAGGTACCAAGCCCCCGCGCATGGGCGGCTAACAAAAAATTATCGATGGCTGCGGCGATGCTCAATAGGTATTGCTCGTCATCTGATTTGTAGGTGACGAAATAGACTGCAACCGGTGCATCGAAAAACCTAAGACTTCTTTCAAACACCTCACCGGGAACGATCCCGTCTTCCGCGGCAACCCGCAACAGGGTATCCATGATTGCCTGCTGCCGGCTACGCAGCGGTTCGGGTGGGTCGCCGAAGGCAGCCTGGGCATTCATTCTTAGGGCAAAGTTTTCACGGTTAATTTCATTCAGTTCATCAAGCGCCGCGCCGGTTAAGACCACAAATTCCCATGGCTGGCGGTTGGTAGCGCTTGGCGCCCAGGTTGCTGCTGCCAAGCACTCCTCTATCAATTTCCGAGGCGGTACTGCTTTTTCAAAGGCCCGGATGCTTCTGCGAGTTGTGATTACCTCAATTAGATCCATGGTTGTTCCTTCGCGCTATTCATCAATTCATTAATATTACTAGCAGGCGGTTGAAAAACGCCAATCTGATTTGTGGCACAAAGGAGAGGGGCTTTTGCCGCCGCAAGCATTTGTTCCGCGGCTTACCGCACGACCCGGTGCCTTACGAATTAAAGCGGGGACAAGGAGCCTTGCAGAGGCTTCAATACCGGCGGCCGGTGTCCTGCGGGTAGGTCGGACCCAGCAAGAGAGTCGCTGCCGTTCTGGCGGTTCCGAATAATTGGGTTGTGGCTAAAGAGCCCCTCCCCTTGGAGCGTTTAAACAGTCTAAGGAATAACTTTTTCAACAGCCTGCTAGTAATCACACGGTTGGATCGCCTCGAAGCGCCCTGGATGCCACGCCCAAACTGCAAAATGCATTGAACTCATAATGGCATGGGTGGTTCATGCAATTTCGTCAACCAATTGTTAAGCGGTTGCTGAATATTATTTCAAATCAACCGCATTACCTCATCAGTGCTCATGACTTCACCAAAGCCCATGCTGATAACCTTTAATGTCGCTTCGTGCCCTGCAGGATCAAAGGTGGCACAACCGTCCTTGATCAAAACGATCTCATACCCATAGGCAACCGCTTCGCGGGCGGTGGTCTCAACGCAATAGTTGGTTGCCACGCCGGTAAAAAATAGGGTTGTGATCCTGAGGTTTCGCAGCGTCCGGTCAAGGCTGGTCTGGAAAAATGCGCCATATGCCTTCTTCAACAGCATAAGGTCGCTTGTCTCGGGCGTCAGCTCATCGATAATTTTCGCGCCCCAGCTGCCGGCAACCAGCGCTCCCTGCTCCCTGGCCTTCTGCCCCATTTTTTTAAGAGGAAGGGCGATATCAGAATAATCAGGCTGCCATGTGGTATAAACGTAGATGACCGTTCTGCCGGTAGCCCGGAATTTATGGGATAGCTGTTTAATGAAAGGGATGGGGGTTGTCAGCAGAGCCATGGAATCCCCTGCCAACCCGATGCCCCGCGATGATTTTCGCACAAAACCATCCGGATGAATGAAATCATTTTGCATGTCAATGATGAGCAGGGCGGCATGTTCCATATCCATGATTCGAACCCTTTCAAAATTATTGAAAAAGTAATTAAAATCTGATATTAAAACGGGTGCCTGTAGCAATACAATAGTTTCACAAACATTACAAGCGGAGAGTACCATGCCTGAAGCGTCGCGTGTTTGGACGGAAACCATATTTAACATTGCCTATCTCATAATTGTATGGTGGCTGGTGATTGCCATGATTAACCGCAGGGAACTGGTGGATGCAAAGGAGAAGCGGGTTGCCGGCCTGATCATGTGGGCCTTTTTCTGGCTTGGCCTGGGAGATATCGGCCATGTCGGTTTCAGGGTGGTGGCCTATGCCATGGGAGGACTCGATGCGGCAATTACCTTGGCCGGTCGCGAATTAAATCTTGCGCCCATGGGATCGCTGGCAACCGCCATAACCTTCACTTTATTCTATGTCATTCTCATCATGGTCTGGCATGAACGCTTCAAGAAGCCATACGGCATTCCGGGAATCAGCCTCTTTGCGCTTGCGGTTCTGCGTTTGATCATCATGGCCTTTCCCGCCAATAACTGGAACAGCCTTGAGCAGACCCATGATTGGGTAATTATTCGTAATGTGCCGCTGATGCTCATGCAGCTCGGTTCGGCATGCCTGATTATGCGTGACGGCATTCGTGAGGGTGACTCCACATTTGTATGGATGGCGGTCATGGTGATTGTTTCGTTCGCCTGTTATGCGCCGGTGATTTTTCTCCAGGAGCGGATTCCGATGATCGGCATGTTGATGATTCCCAAAACCGTTGCCTATCTGGTCATTGCCTTTTTGGGATTTTTCAAATACTATCGTGTAAAACCGCTGCAGCAAGCTGCAGGGAGCTTCGCTTAAAGATTATTGCATCATCTCCCGTCAGGCAGCGTCTGAGAATCACGCGCATGAAGGGCAATCTCATGAAAAAGGGCATGGTGCACATTTGTCATGGACAAAGGTCTTTTACCCATATTATTGACGGTGTTTCTTCTCGCCTTCGGCATGAGCTTTGTCGCCCCGCTCGTACCCCTGCTGCTTCACGATAAGGGTGCTTCATCAGCCACCATCGGCCAGATAGCCACTACCTACTTCCTGGTCTTTACCATCATTACATCCTTTCTGGGAAGATTGATTGAACGGGCCGGATCAAAAAAGATGATCATGGCCGGCCTTGCCATTTATGCGCTGGCCATGGCGGCAATGCCCTTCATGCCCCATCCCGGATTATTTTACCTGCTGCGCACCATTCAGGGGGCCGGTTCAGCGCTGCTCTTTACCCCGACGGAGGCGGCGATCAATATTCTCTCATCACCGGAACGGCGCGGATCCAACATGGGGTTGTACGGCGTGGTTTTTGCCGTTGGCTTTGCCGTGGGCCCGGGAATCGGCGCCTGGCTGTTCTCGCTTAACCTGTACGCGCCTTTTATGTTTGGGGCGGTAAGCTCGCTTCTGGCCCTTGCGGTGCTGCTGTTCGGATTTGAAGAAACCATCGTGCCGGTGAAAAAGTCGGAGTGGGGATTTGCCCGGCTCATCGGTTCCCTGAAGCTGCCGCTCACCGCCGCCGCCTGCTACGCGGTGGTGGAGGTCGCCATCGCTTCCTTCTTGTCGCTGTATCTCGACAGCCTGGGCATTAGGGGCGCGGCACTGGGCATGGTGTTCACTGTCTTTGCCGTCGGCGGCGCGCTGTCGCCCTTTCCGGCAGGCAAGATGGCGGATATGTGGGGCAAGCGGCAGGTTTTAAAGGCATGCGGCCTGCTGCTTGCTGGGATAACCATTGCATTTAATATATTTCAGGATTACTGGGCGGTGTGTGCGCTGGCATTCGGCGTCGGGGTGGTGGCGGGCGCGCTTTACCCGGTTGCGCTTGCATTAATCGGAGATATTATCCCGCCGGAAAAGATCGGCACAGCCAACGCATCATTCAGCTTCGCCTACGGGGCAGGATGCATTATAGGACCGCTGATTACCGGGTGGGTGCTGCAACTGCTCTCGATTCAGTATCTCTTTTATCCCATGACCGCGGCGTCACTGCTGTTTGTCGCGCTTGCCCTGTTTGATAAGTCCGCTGACCAGGCATCTCGCATCTCTTCCTGAAATTATCATTGAGAAGAATTTGCAGCGACAGAGCACCGGCACGGTCAATGAGATCAGTTACCGGCACCGCCGGCACAGCGCGATGTTTAATGAACTGCTGAGTCCGCGCCGCATGGCCATTTCAGCATCTTCACGATGAGGTATGCATGAAACAGGTTAAGCAAACGATCCTGGTTTTGGTCACCATTCCTCTGTTTATCGCCAATACATGTGCCGAAGCACCGCCGACTCAGCGGCAACCGGCAGAATTCCGGCCGCAAGTGCAATCACAGCTGCAGCCTGTGGTTCAACAGCCGCTGCTCCGGTTTAAAACGCCGAAGAAACTGGATTTGTGCGGCGAGCCGGTGCCGCTTGAGCGCAGGGATGTATGGGAACGCCTGGACAAACAATTCCTGCTCTCCCTCAGCCGTGAGGCGCAGGTCATTTTATGGATAAAGCGCAGCAGGGAATATTTCCCCGTGATTGAAAAGGAACTGAAGCAGCGCAGTCTTCCTGATGATCTCAAGTATCTGGCGGTTGCTGAAAGCGACCTCAATAAATATGCCCTTTCCCCAAAAGGTGCGGCCGGCGCCTGGCAGTTTATGAAGAATACCGGCGACCGCTTCGGGCTTGATAAGCAGGAGTGGCGGGACCAGCGCTACTGCTTTGCAAAGGCAACCAACGCAGCTCTCGACTATCTCGCCTTGTTGCATGAACAGTTTGGAAACTGGATGCTGGCCATGGCCGCGTACAATTGTGGCGAAGGACGGCTGGCGCGCGAACTCGAGGAGCAAAACGCCGAATCGTATGTTGACCTGTCGCTGCCCCAGGAAACCGAGGAATATCTCTTCCGCATCATGGCTGTAAAGATAATCCTTTCCAACCCGGACGCCTACGGTTTTACGCTCAGCGATGATGAATATTATCTCCCCTGCGCCGCTCAGGCGGTTGAGCTAACTCTGCCGGGATCGCTCCATATACGGGCGCTTGCCGAGGCAGCGAAGACGAGCTTCAGAAACATCAAGGAGTTGAATCCGGAGTTAAGGGGATATTATCTGCCGCCCGGGCAGCATGTGCTGCTTATTCCGGCGGAAGGTGAGGAGGGGTTTACCCAAAGACTGTCGGAACGCATTGCCGCTGCTGAAGAAGGCATGAGGACACTATACGTCGTGCGGCGGGGCGATACGCTGTCCGCAATAGCGGCAAAACTCGGGGTGCCGATTGAGAAGCTCCTGCTGTGGAACGGCATGAACAGCGCGCACCTGGTCCGCACCGGACAGAAACTGGTGTACTACCGGTCCTACAGCAGAAAGTGAGCGCGGGACACGGCTTCCCGTTGCCGCGCGGCTAAAACTTGCCCAGCGGCCGCTCGAAGGTGTAGTGAAACGGGGCAATAACCAGGTCCTGGCCGATGGAATCAACTTTTTTTGTCGGGATGGTAACCGGCAATGAAAGAATAAATCCGCATGTGCCAAGAATGGTGCCGATCAAACCGACCGGCCGAAGCACAATGAGGTCAGCGGCAATTGCGGCAGCCGAGGGTTTGGACGAGGCGCTCCGCGCCTTACCGGCGGCATCGGCAGACATGTTTACTGATACAATCAGCCCCAGCAATAAAACAATTACCAATAGCCGCTTAACCATGTTCTTCACCTTTCTTCTGGGGCCGTGTAAGCGGCCTTTCGTTAAAAAGGGCCAGCAATAATGCTCACCCCTTGATTGTGCTGGTGGTCCCAACGGGAATCGAACCCGTGTTTTCGACGTGAGAGGCCGATGTCCTAGGCCGCTAGACGATGGGACCGGAAACGAGTGGCGTAATGGATAAATGGAGTACTGGGGTGTTGGTTACATAGTTCCATCACTCCCGTAACAGTGCTCCAATACCCCGCATCTCCTGAACTGGCTGGGGGAGGAGGATTCGAACCCCCGTAGTAAGATCCAGAGTCTTATGTCCTGCCGCTGGACGATCCCCCAGTGGCGGTTAAGATAAATGAAACCTCTTCAATAGTCAAGCATTATCTCATGCTGCGGCGCCTTCACACGCGGGAGTTTTTCTCGGAGAAATATACGGGTTACAATAAATTTGCACAATTCCTTGACCTGCTTCGGCAATTTGGATATACTCCCGTCGAAATTTTACCTTTTCATCTACCCTAACTACGCAGTCACCATCATCGTTGATGGATTTTTATGCTGGATGTTATTTTTTTGCCGGTAAGGCAATTGGGGAGTGTTGTGCTGGGCATGATCTTCGGCCTTGGTCGCTCAGGCATGTTTTTAGTTTACGCCATGGCGCTTATTTTTGTACCGCCCTATAAACCTGATCGCATCATCAAACAGTTGCGATTTACCGGGGTCAACTCAACCTTCATTGTTCTGTTAACCGGTGTTTTTACCGGTATGGTGCTGGCCATTCAGGGATACTATTCGCTGAACAAGTTCGCCGCGGCCTCATTGCTGGGACCGATTGTCGCCCTGAGCCTTATTCGGGAACTTGGTCCGGTGCTTTCCGCGCTGATGATCAACGCCCGCGCCGGATCGGCCATAGCGGCGGAAATCGGCATCATGCGAATAACCGAGCAGATTGATGCCATTGAAATGATGGCCCTCAATCCTGTCCGTTATCTGGTGGTGCCCAACCTGATCGCCGGTATGATTGCCTTTCCCATTCTCTCCGTCTTTTTTGATCTGATCGGCATATACGGCGGGTATCTGGTGGGGGTAAAAATGCTGGGCTTGAGCGAAGGGAGTTACTTCGGCGAGATCAGAAATATGGTAACCATGAAGGATATTACCGTGGGATTTTATAAGTCGGTCTGCTTTGGCATAATCGTGAGCTGGATATCCTGTTATAAGGGCTATCACGCCGGTTATGGTGCGGAGGGCGTGAGCAAGGCCACAACCGAGTCAGTGGTGGTTTCATCCGTGTTGATTCTGGTCTGGGATTATTTCATGGCCGCGTTCTTTTTTTAAGGACTATCATGATAGCGGTTGATAACATTCACAAATCGTTCAACGCCCGGCAAGTGCTGAAAGGGGTTACCCTGCGGGTGGAAAAGGGTGATATCCTTGCGGTAATCGGGGGTAGCGGCGTTGGGAAAAGCGTGCTGCTCAAGCATATCGCCGCGCTGATACGGCCGGATCGGGGAAGCATACTGGTAGACGGCATCGCCGTTCCCGCGCTGCGCGGCCGGCAGCTTGAGGCCTACCGGGCGCGGCTGGGTTTTTTATTTCAGGGCGGTGCCCTGTTTGATTCGATGACCGTGTACGAAAATGTTTCCTTTACCCTGCATGAGAAAACGCGTCTGAAGGAAAAGGAAATTCGGGAAAAGGTTTATGAAATGCTGGGGCACGTGGGAATGCGCGATGAAGGAGACAAGTTTCCGGCAGAATTGAGTGGAGGTATGAAAAAGCGTGCCGCCCTTGCCCGCGCGCTCATAACCAGTCCGGAGATAATGCTTTTTGATGAGCCGACCACCGGCCTTGATCCCATCATTGTGAACAGTGTGCTTCAGTACATCAAATCCACCCATGATGACCTTGGCTTTACCGGTATCATCGTGACCCACGAAATTCCCAAAATATTCAGCATTGTGCAGCGGGTCGCCCTTTTGATTGATGGAACCATCGTCTCCGCCGGGACACCCGATGAAATTCAGTCCAGCGACGATCCCGTGGTCAGGCATTTTTTGTCCGGCGGGGATGATGGCGCAGGCTCAGAGAAACCGTGAAAGGAGTTCTTGCATGAAAAAGATGGACCTGGAACTCATGGTCGGATTATTCCTCCTCATTGGCATCATCGCCCTTGGCTTCATGTCGGTAAAATTAGGCAAGATGGAGTGGGTGGGCGGTGGAGGCTACCAGATCGCGGCGGTTTTTTCCAGCGCCGGCGGGCTGAAGGTAGGGGCGGTGGTGGAGATCGCCGGAGTGGAAATTGGACGAATTAAGAGCCTGAAACTGAATGACGACTATCAAGCCCGGGTGGTAATGGATATCAATAAAAAAATAAAGCTGCAGGATGACTCGATGGCCTCGATCAAAACCAAGGGTTTGCTCGGTGAAAAATTTGTGGATATCACCCCGGGTGGGGCGGATGAGTTTATAGGGGAGGGTGGGGTCATTCATGATACAGAACCCCCCGTGGATCTGGAGACGCTCATATCGAAATTCATCTTCGGTAAGGTATAGCCATCAATTGCGGTCAACTGAAATGGAAAGGAGTGTATGCCAATGAAAGCCGCCCATGGCCACAAAGTTTTCCTCTCTTCGGCAGTTCGAAGCATGCTTGCGATCCCCCTGCTGCTTTCATGCTTCCTCGCACTTTCCTGGAGCGCAAACGCAGGCACTACGCTCGAAGAGCTGAAAAGCACCGTCGATAAAATAACCGCTCTCCTCGACGATAAGGCCATGCGCGATACCCTGAGCCGGGAGGCATTGGTTGAAAAGCTCAAGGGAGTATCCCGGGACCGGTTTGACTGGGATGAAATAGCGCGGCGTTCACTCGGGCTGTATTGGAAAGACCGGTCGGATGCGGAAAAGGTGGAATTCACCGCGCTGCTCAAAAACCTCTTGCTCAATTCCTATCTGACCAAAATCCTTGATAACTATTCGGGTGAAAGCGTTGTCTTTGATAAGGAGATCATTGAAGACGGTAACCGGGCGCAGGTAGAATCGCGCATCGTAAACAAGGCGGATACGAGCATTCTCATTGGAGCTCGACTCATGAAAAAAGGCGACCGGTGGATGGTTTACGATCTGATTATTGAAGGCGTCAGCTCGCTGAAAAATTACCGGGCGCAATTTTATGATATCATCAGGCAGTCATCCTACGGCGAGCTTTTAAAACGACTCAAGGAAAAGCAGAAAATTGAACCGGCCGCATCGTGACCAGGGCGAGATAAAGGCCGGCAACGTTTCAGTGTGAGTTCAAAATGCAGCTTCATAATAAAACCCCGGAACACGGCAATGCGATTACGCAATTTGAAGGGCGAAGTGAGAAGAATATTTATCAATTACCTTCTGAAAGGCTATGTAACCAGCCGGATGGAGAAAAGAAAGGGCAACTGCACCCAATGCGGCAAATGCTGTTCCCTGGTATTTCGCTGTCCATTTCTCGATCGGGAAAACCGCTGCACCATTTATCACAAGGACGGCCCCGGCATTGCAAAACTTTTCCCCTCGATCAAAGGGATTTACGTGATATAGGGGGAGCCTGCGGCTATTATTTTGACTGATCGCGCACGGCCTGCACGCGACGCAAGCACCCTGAATCCCGGTCCCGGTCAGGCCGGTATTTTTATACCGGCTATGACGAATAGAGATGGCAGCAGCAGAAATGGGTTTCGGAATATTGGGTAAGGGGAGGATAGGCTGTTTCACACTGGGGCATTTTATCGGGACAGCGGGGATGAAAATGGCAACCCGGCGGAGGGTTGATGGGGGATGGGACCTCTCCGGTCAGGTCCACTGCCGGAATGTGTCTATCCGGATTGATTCTAGGTACCGCGGAAAGCAGCGCTCTGGTGTAGGGGTGGAGGGGGTTATCATAGAGATCGACCGCGGCGGCGCGTTCCACGATGCGGCCGAGATACATTACCGCGATGGTTTCACTCATATATGCAATAAGGTTGAGGTCATGAGAAATGAAGAGGTAACTCAACCCCATTTTTTGCTGCAATTCCGTGAGAAGATTGATGATTTGGGCCTGAATTGACACGTCAAGCGCTGAAACCGGCTCATCACAGATAATAAGCGACGGATTGACGCTGAGCGCCCGGGCGATGCCGATACGCTGCCGCTGCCCCCCACTGAATTCGTGAGGATAGCGGTCACCGGCATGGGGATCTATGCCAACCGTCATGAGAATATCCTTGACGCGTTGCTTCCGTTCTTGGCGAGAGCAACCGTCATGGGTCCTGATGCCTTCTTCAACCGATTGAAAAACGGTCATGCGGGGGTTGAGCGAACCAAACGGATCCTGAAATATGATCTGCATTTCCTTGCGCAGCGGCTTCATATCGCGATGCGTGTGAGAAGATATATCCTCACCCGCAAATATAATTTTCCCGGCATCAGGTTCGAGCAGTTTGAGAATGAGCCTGCCCAGGGTTGATTTTCCGCACCCGCTTTCACCCACCAGGCCGAGGGTCTTTCCTTTCTCGAGCGTAAAGCTTACCCCGTCGACTGCCCTCACCCAGCCAACGACTCTCTGCAAAAATCCCCGTTGAACGGGAAAGTGCTTTTTTAGACCATCAATCTCAAGGAGGACGCGGCTCTCGATCGCACTGTCGGGCATGAACTATTTCTCTCTGGCAAAAATGACCGGACACCGGCTTGCGTGGCCGTTTCCATAATCACAGAATGCAGGAAACATGTTACGGCAGTCAGGTACGACCTGTGTACACCTGGGATGAAAAGGGCATCCGGATAGGTGCCGGTACGGATCAGGTACTGCTCCGGGGATGGAGTGGATAGGCTTACCGCGCTTGGAGCGCTCGGGTAGTGATGCTAGGAGACCGCGGGTATACGGATGACGCGGATCATAGAGAATGTCGTTCCTTGAACCGTGCTCAAGGATGCGGCCGCTGTACATTATGTAGATGCGGTCGGCGATAGAAGAAACCACACCCAGGTCATGGGTGATATAGATCAGGGACATGGTCCGCTTATCCTGCAGCAGATTAAACAGCTTTAATATTTGCGCCTGGATGGTGACGTCGAGCGCGGTTGTCGGCTCGTCGGCAATAACCAGCTCGGGATTGCCGGCCAGCGCCATAGCAATCATGACGCGCTGGCGCTGGCCGCCGCTCAGCTGGTGAGGATACTGCCCGATAATCTTATCCGCCGAGGGGATCCCCACCTCCCGCACGAGATCCTCCGATCGGTCCAGGGCCCTGCCCGGGTTCAGTTTCTCGTGAAGCGTCACCGCTTCAGCAATCTGGTCCCCGATGGTCAGCACCGGATTGAGGGAGGTCATGGGTTCCTGAAAAACCATTCCGATCCGCTTCCCCCTGATCTTCTGCATTTCCCCTTCGGTTAGATCAAGCAGATTCTCTCCCTCCAGGTAAATCTTTCCTCCCAAAACCTTTCCCGGCGGCTGGGGAACAAGTCCCATGATGGCCAGGGCCGAGACAGTTTTCCCGCAACCGGATTCGCCTACCAGGCAGATGGTTTCACCCCGCTTGACGGCATAGCTGATGCCATGGAGCACCGTGGATATCTTATCGCCAGCCGCAAAGCTGAGCTTCAGATCTTCAACCAGAAGGAGATGGGATGAACCCTCATTCATAATTACATTGTGGTCAGTATCGTTCACGGAGCCGCGGATTAAGGATGTCGCGCAATCCCTCACCAAAGAGATTGAAGGCGAGCACTACTATGAGTATGGCCGATCCCGGTATAAAGGTCAGCCAGGGTGCGTCAAAAATAAAACGCTTTCCGTCTGCGAGAATATTTCCCCAGGTGGCATGGGGCGGCGGCACGCCAAAACCGAGAAAGCTGAGACCCGCTTCAGTCAATATTGCCGACGCAATGCCGATGGTTGCTGATACGAGGACCGGGGCAATGGCATTGGGAATAATGTGTCGGAAAATAATGCGCGGACCGCTCAACCCCAGGGCCCGGGCGGCTGTGACAAAATCCTGCTCCCGCAAAGAAAGTATCTCAGCACGGACGAACCGTGTGGTGCCCATCCAGCTGGTAAGTCCAATAACAATCATAATGTTATAGATGCTGGCCGGGAGAAGCGCAACGACGGTCAGAATGAGGAAAAAACTCGGAAAACAAAGCATTATATCGACAAAGCGCATGATCAGCGTGTCAAGTGAGGTGGTTTCGGTGGAGAGAACATGCCACCAGGTCCCGGAAGGGGGTTTCCGGCCCCGAGAGCGCATTTTAAATGCGCCGAGCAGCAGCAGTATGGCGATGATCAAAAGAACGACGCCGGTAAGGGCAGAGTGGGTGAGACACAGGGAAAGGCCGCACAGCATGAGTGTTATGCCGACCAGATGACCAATGGCAAGGCAATAGTGACCGCCGTATCCGGCTATACCGCCCAATACTATGCCGATAATGACTGCAATGCCCACTGCTACGAATCCAACGGTGAGTGAAACCCATGCACCCTGAAGCATGCGCGCACACACGTCGCGACCCAGATCATCGGTTCCAAGCAGGTAAATACCCAGGGGCGGCTGCTGCTGCGGGGTGAGCAGTTCGACCTGGGCCGCGGAAAGGGGAGGGAGGAGTTTTTCCTGCATGCGCACCATGGCGGGATCATAGAGTGGCGTTGTGCCAGCGGTCAGGATGAGGCCGACAACGGCAACAACGATGAAAAGGATAAAAATAAAGAGCCCTGACAATGCCAGCCGATTTCTGACAAGCAGGTGCATGATTTCAGCACGTGGGGAGCGCTTGGGGGATATATCGGATGTTCCAGCAGATGCAGGGGGTGAGGCGCAGTGAGAGTTCATTAGAGACGAATCCTTGGATCAACGATCATGTAGAGCACATCAGAGATAAAGGTGCCCAGCAGAACCAGTACCGCTGAAATAAAGTTGAGGGTCAGGACGATTGGGTAGTCACGCGCAAGAATAGCCTCATAGGCCATGCGCCCCATGCCCGGCCATGAAAAAATTGATTCGATTATAACCGAGCCGCCTATTAATCCGGGAAGGATAAGACCGAACATGGTTACAAAGGGAAGGAGTGCATTACGAAGCGCATGCTTGTAGTGAACCTGTTCAGGCGAAAGACCCTTGGCGCGGGCGGTTCTTATGTAATCCTGTCCTTCTACCTCCAGCATTTGCGAGCGTACGTAGCGCGAAAGAATAGCAATCCCTCCGGTAGCTCCCAGAAGTGAGGGGAGCAAAAGATGCCAGACGCGGTCCATGAACAGAGCGGCGGTACCGGTTCCCCCGAGTCCGAAGGTTTCCATGCCTATGACCGGAACATGGAGACGGGTTACGATTAGTATAATTAGAAGATAGGCAAAGAAGAAACCGGGTATGGAGATCAAAAGATAGGCAATAAATGTTGTGCTGCGATCAAAAATACCGTTCCTGGCGATAGCCGCGCGAATGCCGACAGGAAAAGAAAGAGTCCAGGTAATTATGGTGCCGACGATGAAGAGGGGAAGGCTATTCCAGAAGCGTTCCTCAATTTTTGCCAGGGCTGGTTCATTGTCCTTCCAGGAGACGGTTTTACCGGAAAAAAAACCACCGTAAAAGTAGAGATATTGTCGGTAGAGCGGCTGATCAAGATGAAATTCCTTTCGAAAGCGTTCCACCATCTCGGGGGTAAATTTGGGGTTGAGCGGATCCACCTGACTTGGTTCACCCGGGGCGAGATAAATAATCAGAAACGACACAATGGAAACAAAAAAAAGGGTTACGATTTTTTGCACAAAACTCCGCGCAACAAAAGAGAGCATGTCAATTCTCAGCAGTAAATGCGGGCATTTCGGGAAGCTTTATCCATTTGTTAAAGTAAAATGCATAATTGCCCGTTTTTGTCGGTGTTATTTTTTCATAGACAGTCTCCCCGGCGACATTGGTTTCCTGCAGCACAATGCGCTTGTCCAAAAGAGCGGTCCAGGTGGTGGCATATAAAAATGTATAGGGTTGCTCGGCCGCAATGATTTCGTGCAAGCGGTGGCAGTATGCAACCTGCTGATTATGATCGTATTCCTGTCGGATCTTCATGATCAGTTCATCGGCTCTTTCATTTTTGAATGCCACAAAATTAAGCTGATGGGCATTTGTCTGGCTCGAGTGCCATATTTGGTAGAGGTCGGGCTCGATGGACATGCCCCATCCCAGGATCACCGCATCAAAATCGGATTTGTCAACCCGCTCTTGGATGAAGACCGACCACTCCAGCATGTCGGTTCTGACATCAATGCCGATCTTCCTCCAGGCGTCCTGGGCGATGGCGAGGATCGCCTTGCGCAGATCATTGCCGCTGTTGGTGATAAGGGTAAACTGCAACCTTTTTCCATCCCTGGTTAACCAGCCGTTGTCGTCCGGCAGCCACCCGGCTTCCTCCAGAAGCCGGAGAGCCCCCTGAGGATCAAAAGGAAGCGAATCCAGTGAATGGTTGTAATAATCGGTTTGCTTTACAAAGGGGCCGGTTATGCGCTCTCCCTGACCGAAAAGGAGGTACTCTATGATCTGATCGACATCGATCGCCATGCCCAGCGCCTTTCGTACCCGGAGATCATTAAAGGGCGGGCGGCGCATGTTATAGCCGATATAGGTGTAGCCAAAAGAGAGCCCGGAAAAACTCTGGTACTGCGGGTGGTTTTTTAAACGGTTTACCTGGTGGGGCTGCGCGTCATAGCTGTCGATGGTTCCGGCATAAAACTCCATCTCCTGGGTAAGCAGGTCGGGGATGATCCTGAAGAAGTAGCGTTGGTAGAGGGGAGGGCCCTCCCAGTACCCATCAAACCGTTCGAGAAGAATATATTGATCGGACTTCCATTCTTTGAAGGTGAACGGACCACACCCTATGGGGTGACGGTTAAATTCGCTCTGGCGGAGGGAGAAGGCAGCGGGGTCCTTGTGAAGGCGGCGGGCCTCTTCAGCCAGCGCCCTGTCGTTCAGAAGGTGCTCAGGCAGGATACCCATGGACCAGGTCCCGAGCGCGGGGGAGAAGAGCTTCTTATATATGACCCGGACGGTCAAGGGATCGGGCACTTCGAGGCGCTTTACCGGTTCATAGTCCGGTATGCGGGGCGAGAGATTTTTTGGGTCCATAAGCGCTGCGTAGGTAAATACCACATCATAGGCATCCAGGACGTGGCCGTCATGAAAGGTTACCTGAGGCCGGAGGTGAAACAGAATGACCGGATTGTGTTCGATGGCGGGGAGCAGCTCCCGCGCGTACCGGTTTTTCTGTTCCAGTGAGACCGGCGCATCTGAGTGGAGGTAGGCATCAGCAGCGAATGAAGTGAAATAGTCGTCCCCCAGGATGGTTGCAAGGCTCTTGAAGAGGTTTTGGTCGACGCTGCGCAGGGTTAGTTTGAATCGCTGGGGCGGGGTCAGGGTTAGGGAGATGGCGCCGCGCATCACCGATGATTGCTCGGGGTTGATCATCTCGATGGTATCTATATTATTAAGTGATCGCTGTGTTTCGGGAGAAAGAGGCAGTTCACCTGCCATGGCAGATTCCAAGAGAGTAAGCAGGGCGGCTGGAGAGAGCCTTCCCCGGCCGGGAATGCGCGCGGATTCATTATAATAAAAATATGCCTCCTCATAGATTTCCCATGATCGGGCGATGCGGCCCCTGAAATCCAGATTAGCGTCTCGGTCGACGAGACCCTCGAAGACGAGGGAATTAATCTGGCTGCTCGATGCGTCTGCCGCTAAAATGGGATTGAGAATGCTGGCATCTCCAATGGATGCATTGATAAACTCACCGAGGCGGTGGGGATTGCTCCGGGATTGCTGCTCGAACGTGGGGATCCAGAAATATGACTGGAGCAGAAATAAAATAATCAGGATGGGTGTGTACAGAAGCAATCTGCGGACCGTCATCGAGTGTTCCGAGTATACTGCAGCCGGGGAAAAAGCAGGCTGGCCAATGATCTAAAAGATATCTGCCGAAAAGATAAAGATTTCGGTTGACGCGTCCCTCCACGCGTCATCGGGCAGGCCGGCCTTGGTACAGGTGTGCCGGAGAAATGTTTCACGGTCCCATTTGTTTTCCGTCGCAACCTGGGGCAGGAGCAGGCCTGAATGAAAATCCTTGACAATATAAATGCCATGCGTGCCGACCTCTATCTCCTCAATACGGCTAATGCGCTTCAAGGGTGTCAAAACGGATATTTCAATAGAGAGATCCTTGAGTTCATCCCCGGTAACCGGCCTGAACCGGGTATCCTGAAAAGCGGCGGCATGGGCCGTTTCCCGGATGGTCTGGTAAAGGGGCTTCTGCGCCCTGATGTAACCGATGCACCCCCGCAAGTTACCGGCCTTGTGAAGGGTGACGAACGCCCCTCGCTTTTCCCGCAGGGTATCCGACCGGGGGGTAGGTTCCGGCAGGTCCTTCCCGGTACAGCCGGCTGTGATGGCAGCCTGGGCAATGTCATGCAGTTCTTTTTTTTCCTCGTCGGTCAACCCGAGGTCAAAACCCGCTGAAGCGCGTCGGGATGTACCTGCCGGCGCGAGCAGCGCTGCCGCCAGATATCCCACCACGGCACTCTTGTCACCCCCGCTTACGTCCCCGGAAGTGGCATAGCGTAGCTGCTCAACCCGGGTGGCGCCCAGTCTCTGAGCGCAGAGCATGGTTATGATTATCGGCAGGGCGCCACAGGCCTCGCAGGCTTCATCGGCGATTGCCTGATACAGACCTGGGGAATCGAAGCTTTTTACATAATTGATAACCATTTGATCAAGTTTGGTCGCAACCTGATAGGGGTGATAGTGGGAAAGATCTGAACTGGCAACAATGAGCACGCGCTTGCCCGCAACCACGTTCACCAGAGCCGCTGCTATCGACTCGCAGGCGGCATAATCGCATGACCCAATGAGCAGAGGGAGCAGCTTGAAATCACCCAGCACCATTTTTAAGAAGGGCAATTGGACTTCGAGGGAGTGCTCCCGTGCATGGGCCTCGGGCAAGGCGGTGATCAAGGGACTTTCATTCAGAAGCTTTTGCGCCGCATCGCTGTCCACCGGTATAAGGCCCAGCGGTATCTGATAGGCGCCGCGGGGATACACCGCCGCGCCGCGGAATGAATAACGATGGCTGGGGGCAATGACCAGCACCGTGTCAAAACTCATTCCCTCGATCAGCTTGTAGGCATGGGCGGCGACCGGACCAGAGTAAATGTATCCCGCGTGGGGTGCAATCAGTGCCTGAACTCTGCCCGGAAGTGACCGGGAAGGAACCGTTTTGAGAAATGCGTTGATCTGGCCGGCCAGTTCTTGCGCATCAACCGGATAGAAGGTACCGGCAACCGCCGGGGGCCTGATGATGTCACTGGGCAATTCCTTTTTTTTCATTGCTTCCTCCTGCGGTGAGACTGCGCCTGCACGCAGTGCCATGCATACCAGAGCCGCTGCACAAAAAAAGCATTGCCACCATCCTCGGATGCGACCGGACACCGTATCACACCTCGCCAAAGAGCGCATCGGTAAACTCTCGCGCCTTAAATTCCTTGAGAGCATCAAGCCCCTCTCCCATGCCGATAAATCGTATGGGTACGGCAAAATCATCGGCAATGGAAATGATAATCCCCCCCTTTGAGGTTCCATCGAGCTTGGTCAGGACGATGCCGGTCAGGCTCAGGGCCTGCTGGAACATCTTCGCCTGGGAGAGGGCGTTCATGCCCGAGGTCGCATCAATGGCCAGGAACGTTTCATGCGGCGCACCGGGGCATGCCCGCCCGGCAACCCGGCACATTTTTTTTAATTCCTCCATCAAATTTGCTTTTGTGTGCATTCGCCCGGCGGTGTCGATGATGAGCGTATCGCTGCTTCGAGAAAACGCCGCCTTGACCGCGTCATGCACCACGGCAGAGGGATCTGAACCCGGCTTCTGACTGACCAGATCGCAGCCGATTCTATTGCTCCAGATGCCGAGTTGTTCGATGGCGGCGGCACGAAAGGTGTCGGCCGCGGCAAGCAGGACGCGCTGCCCGCGCATCGAATAATAATGGGCCATTTTGGCAATGGTGGTTGTTTTGCCGGTACCATTGACGCCGGCGACCATGATTATATATGGCTTAGCCGGCAATGCAACGGAAGTTTGTTCGGCCGAGCAGAGAACGGTATAAATGGCCTGCTTGAGATATTGCCTGATCACCTCCGGCCTCTCCGCTTCGCCGCGGCTGATTTTGGCCTGAACCGCTCCGATCAGCTTGTGCGCTGCGTTGACGCCGATATCTGCGGTAATCAAAACTTCCTCGAGCTCGTCAAAGAGTTCGCCGCTGATTTCTTTCCTGCCTCGGAGCAGATCATCAATGCGCGAGGTCAGGATGCTCCTGGTTTTGGAGATGCCGTTTTTGAGGCCTGCCAAAAAACCTCCGCCGCCGCCTCCTTGGGTGTCAGGAGCCGGGTGGGTGAGGGCCTCGTTGTTTTTTCTGAAGAATGGCACTTTCATGGATTAAGCCGAACTTTCTCCCAGGTGCTGTTTAGTGCACTGTATGGCGCACGCCGTCCCATACGCCGCGGCGCGTAAGGGCGAAGCGCCGGTTGGTTTCTTTATATGTTAGTACGGGGGAAATGTCAATATGGAGTTCAGGTCGAGCGGGTGTGGGCTAATGGAGCTGAACCGAGACAACCTTGGACGTACCCGGCTCCTGCATGGTGACGCCGTGTAGGGTCTGATCAACCTGCATGTTAAGCTTGT
>CAYWLT010000009.1:0-22795 GCA_964459295.1 uncultured Thermodesulfobacteriota bacterium | reverse complement strand
GGAGAGGTGACGGAGGTCGGACCGGGCCGGGCACGGCTGAATATTATCGAAGCGCCGGTCCATTGGTGATAATCTTTACACCGGCAAGGAACCCAAGATGGATGCGTCGATTATCAGGGCGGTCAACAAACTCTGGCTTCCGGTATATCCGGGCATTGCCGGGCAAATCGGAGAACTGTGTGCTTCGCCGCCCGGCCGCATGCTTGAGGCCGGATGTTTTTCAGGGGGCATCGGCCTCACCCTTTTACAACAATTTCCGCAGAGCACCCTGACCGTGGCCCCCGGGATTGAGGAACTGGTCACAACTTTTTCATCCGACTGGGCGGGCCTGCTGGAGCGGCCGGCCGCGGATCGGGTGCGGGTTGTGCCGGGCCCGCCGCCATCGCTGGATGGGGCGGACAAAGGATATGACCTGATTATTTGCCGCGGGTTGTTCTTTTTCCTGGATGGTGAAGGCGCGCTGCTGACCGAGCTCTACCGGCTGCTCTCACCCGGCGGGCTGGTGTTTGCCGGCGGGGGATATGGCGCTTATACGCCGCGAGAAATTATCGATCGGATCGCGGACGAGTCGCGCCGGCTCAATGACGCGCTGGGCAGGAAGTTTTTCTCCCGGGAGGAATTTGGGCGGGCCATTGCCGGTGCCGGGCTTGCCGGGCAGTCCCGGATTATAGAGGAGGGCGGCCTGTGGGTGAGCATAAAAAAAACACAGGAGGTTTGCCGCCGGGGTGTTGAACAAAACGTGTAGACCGGGAGGGGCAGGAGTTTATGAATACCGAGCGTTCGCTTTATATTACTCAGAATGATTTTGAAAAATTGCGCGGGCTCATCGCCGGGTACAAACCCCGTAATGAGTTTGAGCAGGACAACCTTGATATGCTCGTCCACGATCTGGAACGGGCGCATATTGTGGACCCTTCCGATATACCGGCAAATGTGGTGACCATGAACTCCAAGCTGTACGTGCGAGACATCGACTCCATGGAAGAGATGATGTTTACCCTGGTGTTTCCCAAAGACGCCGACCTGTCCAAAGATAAAATCTCCGTGCTCGCACCCATCGGCTCTTCGGTGCTCGGCTACAAGACCGGCGATATCATCCAATGGAAGATGCCCAATCGCGTCAGAAATCTCAAGATCGAAACGGTCATCTATCAGCCGGAGGCGGCGGGAAATTATAGCCGGTGATCATCTTGATGGACATGATTGATCCCGGACCCATGAGCGGGCGGTTGAAAAACACCCATCTGTTTTGCGGCCCGGGGGGGAAGGGGCTTGTGACGCCAAGACCGGTTAGTGCCGGTCCGGGGGGGCACATAAACAAATGATGGACACCCCGGTTTTCTTCTCTTTGTGCCTGTCCCTGCAGGTGGCGCTGGTGGCGACCGCTTTTGTAATGGTTGTGGGCGTAAGCGTTGCGTATGTGCTGGCGCTGAAAAATTTCCGGGGCAAGGAAATGCTGGACATGCTGTTTACCCTTCCCCTGGTGCTTCCGCCGACGGTTATTGGCTATTATCTGATCGTGCTGTTCGGCAGGAACGGTCTGCTGGGACGGCACCTGTATGGGCTGACCGGGTTCAGCATCATGTTTACCTGGTATGCGGCGGTGCTTGCGTCGTTCGTGGTCGCGCTTCCCCTGATGATCAAGACCACCCGGGCCGCCATTGAGTCCATCGATAAAAACCTGATTAATGCCTCCTATACCCTGGGACACTCCACCATGTCGACCCTGTTCCGCATCGTGCTCCCGCTGGCCAAAAAGGGGATCATGGCGGGGGCGGTGCTCTCGTTCGCGCGCGCCATGGGAGAGTTCGGCGCAACCCTGATGATCGCCGGAAACATTCCGGGGAAGACCGATACCATGCCGCTGGCGGTATATTCTTCTGCGAGCAGCGGGGACTGGTCGAAGGCCAACCTGATGGTGCTGCTGTTTACCCTCATTTCCGGCAGTTTTTTGTATGTGGCCAACCGTTTGAGCAAAAGGTTCGTGTGATGGGGCTTGCGGTTAAGCTGCGCAAACAGGTGAACGGGTTCACGCTTGATATCGAGTGGGAGATCGGCAATGAGCTTGCCGTCGTCTTCGGGCCTTCAGGCTCCGGCAAGTCCATGACCCTGCAGTTAATCGCCGGCCTGATGCAGCCTGATGCCGGAATGATCAGCTTGGGCGGGAAGGTCTTTTTTGACGCCCGGCGCAATATCTCTCTGCCCGCCCAGCTTCGGCACATCGGCTATGTGTTTCAGGATCTGGCGCTCTTTCCCCACATGACCATCAGGGAAAACATCCTTTACGGGGCCAAGGGCATCGAGCAATCGGTCAGGGAAAAGAGGCTCTTCGACATGGTCAGCATTTTCCGCCTCGACGGGCTTGAGGACAAGCGGCCCGGGGAAATGTCCGGCGGCCAGAAGCAGCGAGTCGCCCTTGCCCGGGCGCTCATCCGGCAGCCGGAGGTGCTGTTGCTGGATGAACCGTTTTCCTCGCTTGACACATCCCTGCGCGCGGATATGCGCAGCTTCCTTAAGGATGTCAGGAAGGAGTTTAACCTGCCGGTGATTCTGGTCACCCATGATATATTTGAGGCGGTCTCCCTTGCCGACCGGGTGATTGTGTATGATGAGGGCAAGGTAAGCTTTGCCGGAAAGCCGCACGAGGTTTTCAATCCCCAGACCATGCCTGAATGTGAATTTCCCCTCTTTTTTTCCTATATGTTCAACCGGGGATTCTTTTAGCCGGCAGGATGCGCGTGCATGAAACGGAAAAAGGCGAAGACCATTCCGCTGCAGGATGATGCCGACTGCCGGCTGATTCTCAACAGCCTCGATGTCGGCATCATCCTGGTTGACCGTCACCGGCTTATTACCTTTTGTAATCCCAGGGCGGAAGACCTTACCGGCATGTCCAGAGAGGCGCTGCTGGGGAAGCACTGCTGCGAGGTTTTTTCCGGCGCGATATGCGCGGAACAATGCTTGTTTCAACAGACCATCAAGAACCGCCGACCGGTCCTGAACCGGGTGGTTTATCTTGGTGATGACGCAGGGCAGGGCGTTCCCCTGTCCATCAGCACCGCGCTGCTGCGGAATCAGGCCGGGGTGGTAACCGGCTGCGCGGCCTCTTTGCGCGACCTGGGCGTGGCGGGAGATCTATACAGCCTGCCGCTTCCTCTGCTGGCTGCGGTAGAGAATCTGAGTAGCGGGAAGGCGGTGGAGGAATTCAACCGGGAGGCGATGAAGCGCTCCGCGTTCCACGGCATCATCAGCCGGAACATGTACATGCAGGAGATCTTTGCGCTGCTTCCCCGGGTTGCCATGAGCGACAGCACCATTTTGATAGAAGGACCGAGCGGCTCGGGAAAGGAGCTTATCGCCCAGACCATTCACCGGCTCAGCCGCCGCAAAGGCAGTCCGCTTATAACCGTCAACTCCGGCGCCCTGCCGGATTCGCTGCTGGAGTCTGAGCTGTTCGGCTACAAGGCGGGGGCTTTTACCGATGCGAAAAAGGACAAACCGGGCCGCATTGCCCTGGCGGAAGGCGGCACGCTGTTCCTGGATGAAATCGGTGATGTGTCGCCGCCGCTACAGGTGCGGCTGCTGCGCTTTCTGCAGAGCAGGGAGTATGAGCCGCTGGGCTCGACACAGCAGATGAAGGCCGATGTGCGGATCATCGCGGCCACGAACCGAAAAATTGAGCAGCTGGTTAAAGAGAAGAAGTTCCGGGAGGATCTGTATTATCGCATCAATGTCTTCAAAATCATCCTTCAGCCGCTTGCCCAGCGCAGGGAAGACATTCCGCTGCTGGCCAGGCATTTTATTGATCATTTCAACAGGGCACAGAAAAGGGATATAAAAGACCTCGCCGCCCATGCCCGCGATCTGCTGATCAACTATGATTTTCCGGGCAACGTCCGCGAGCTGCAAAATATTATTGAGCATGCCTTTATCCTCTGCTGTGAGGATTATATCCAGCCTTCCCATCTGCCGGACTATCTCCAACAACGGGAGAAAATCCAGGTGGGAGATGCCACCGCCCGGCTGGTGCAGGTTGAATCGCAAACCATTCTTGATGCCCTCAAACGCCATAATTGGAATAAAGTAGCGGCCGCCCGGGAACTGGGCATTCACAAGACGACCCTCTGGAGAAAGATCCGGCAGCTTCGCCTCGTATCCCCGCAGAAAAAGCTTTCGGTCAAATAGTTGCACTATGCAACTCCTGCCAATGGTTTTTTTTGCAAAATGCAAATCCGCCCCGGCGATGATAAGTGTGCCGGACGGTAGCCGATATTCATAACCGACCGGAATAGCTCAAGTAATCAAGAAAATCTCCCGCCATCCGACAGTTGGCATTCCTTGTGCTCTCTTATATCTCCCATGATTAAATTCCTGCAGAATGCAGCGGTACATTAAAGCGGGTATGGCATATGGAGGGCCATGCTCGGTCATGCCCTCAGAATAATAGATGGGACGCGGCGGAGCACGTCCCTCCAGATGGTTTATGCTCATGGTAAGGTAACAGAACTATATGAAGGGTTATGCATATGAAAAAAAGACAACGTCGATTAAAAGTATTTTTGTGCATGCTCATGCTGGGTGCAGTAATCCCTGTGTCCGGCGCATTCGGTGCCGGCAACCCCTCATTTTTCCTCCTCTCCCCTTTGAATGACAGCGCCACCATTGATTTTTACAGCAGTTACGGCGGCATCCAGTTTTTTATCATAGCTGCTTTTAATGCGCCCAATACAATAGACAGCCTGAACATTTCCCTCAAGGCGAATCCGAAGATGAAGAATTACGAAGGAGAACTGACCTACCTGCTTTTTGGACTGGGCGGAGAAGAGCTGGTGTTTTTCGGCATTGAAACAGCCTCCTATTCAACCACCTATTCCAACCGTATAGAAAAAAGCCTGTCGGTTAATGCCGCCATGGGCTTTGCCGTTGTCGGTATGAGCATAGTCCGCCTGCAGGGGGTGGACGGCGAAGTTCCGTTTACCATCAGGGTTTCGTTTGACGCGGCGGAGTAATCAGCAACTCTCAAAGCCACCCCTTCTTGATAATCAGTAATGAAAACCCGATCCCTGCATCTTTTTTTTCTTATGCTCATAGCGTTCGGCCTGTCGTGCGGAATTTCCCGGGCCGGTGAGGAAATCTCAGCACAGGCCAAAGAGGACGCGGAAACATTTAAGCTGGGCGAGGTGGTGGTGGAAGGAGAAGCGGAAACCGTGACCCGGGTGGCCACGGTTAATACGGTAACCCGGCAGCAGATGGAACTGAATACGGCGGACAATGTGGCGGATGCCGTCAATACCGTGCCCGGGGTGACCCTGTCGGTCGGGAGGAGAAACGAGCGGACCTTCAGCATCCGGGGATTCAACCAGCGGTATATACCGGTGTTCTATGACGGGATCCCGATTTATATTCCCTATGACGGGTATGTTGATACCGGCAAAATACCGACCGGCAGCATCTCAAAACTCACCGTCAGCAAGGGAATCAGCTCGGTTCTCTACGGATTTAATACCATGGGAGGGGTGGTAAATATCATATCCCGAAAACCCGCGAAACCATTTGAAGGCGATTTTGAAACCGGCTACAGCGAGGATGATGCCTGGCACTCCAATCTCAACCTGGGGTCGAAGGTGGGAAAATTCTATTTTACGGCGTACGGGGGATATCTTGATTCCGAGGGATTCCCCTTGTCTCACCACTACCAGCCGCAACTCAACGAAGACGGCGACCGGCGAAACAATTCGGACATCGATGACCAGGTGAGCGGATCCTGCAAAATCGGCTTTATTCCCGCGCCCGGCCAGGAATTCGCCATCGGCGTGCATCATGTTGACGAAAAGCGCGGGGTGCCTCCGGAAGACAACAACCCTGACGCCCGGTTCTGGCGCTTCACCCAATGGAAAAAAACCACCTATTATTTCATCGGCGATTCGCAGCTCACCGACGCGCTGCAGCTGCAGACGCGGATCTACCGGGATGAGTATGACAATATCCTGGATTCCTACGACAATGACTATTACATACTCCAGACCCAGCAATATGCCTTCCGCAGCACCTATGACGACCGCACCACCGGAGGATCCGTGGTGGTGCGGTCCACGCATATTAAAAACAACACCCTGAGCCTGGCCTGGCATGCCAAATATGATGTGCACGAGGAGCAGGACGACTATTATGCCGACTGGGAGCGTTACGAATCACGCACCTTCTCGTACGGCGTGGAGGATGATGTGAAGCTGTCGGACCGGCTGTCCTTGCTGTTCGGTCTCAGCTACGATGTCTTGAGCCCGCACTATGCCGACGGGGGGAAGGTTCCCCGCGACAAAAACGCGGTTAATCCCCAGGCCGGCTTGAGCCTGCTGCTGTTCAAGGATACCAGCCTGCATATGGCGGTGGGGAGAAAATCACGATTTCCCACCCTGAAGGAACAGTATTCGGGTCTGCTGGATGCCAATATTCCCAATCCCGACCTGAAAGAAGAGCGGGCGTATAATTATGAAGCGGGCATAGAACAGCCGATTTTCCGGCACAGCCTGCTGCGCTGCAGCCTGTTTTACTCGGACATCAAAAACCTCATAGTCAGCCGACCGTACGGGCCCGCTTCGAACCAGAACCAGTTTGTCAATATCGGCAAGGCCACCTTGAGCGGTGTTGAGCTGAGCTTCAGTTCCGAGTATCTTAAGCGCAACCGGTTCGAACTCAACTATACCTACCTGCAGGCGCGCGATGAATCATCGGAGCGGACCAGCCGTCACCTCGAATACCAGCCGGAGCATAACCTTTATCTGAGCGATCTCTATACAATCAATGATTGGGTATCAATCTTTGCCAAGCTCGCTTACAACTCAAGCCGCTACTTTCAGAACCGGATGAATTTTAACCGCTGGGAGACCCTGGATGAATTCTGGACGGTGGATATGAAGTTGATCGGCACCATTACCGGCCGGCTTTCCTTTGAGGTCGGGGCAAAAAACATCTTCGATGAGAATTATCAGTTGAATGCCGGATTTCCCATGGAAGGAAGGGCGTTTTTTACCGTTTTCCGGATGAATCTTTCATGAATCGTCGGTTGATGCATACATTTGAGGAAGATTTCATAATAACGCTGCCTCACCCAAAATATAGTTTAAGCATGCCCCTGGCGGTCTCGGCATTGCTGCATGGTGCGCTGGTTGCCGCCCTGCTTTTCAATGCGGCGCGACCGGGCGTCAGGGAAGAGGTGGTGAAGGTGTTTGTCGTCGGGGAGGCCGCGAGCAGCCTGCCGGGCGTGGGTGGCGAAAGCGGTCCGCCGGGATCATCCCCGGCCGCAGGCAGCAGGCAATCGATACCGCGAACGGCCGCATCGACGCAGCTCACTGCAGCACAAAAACCGCGGAAACTGTCCGCGCGGAATATCAGCAGCTTCCCGGTGCCTCAGGAGGAAGACATGGCAACCGGCACTGTCGAACCGGCCCGGACCCCTCCGTCGGAACAAATAAACCTCCCGAATCTGCCTGAAGGAAGCATTGTGGCTTCCGTGGGCGGCGGCGGAAGCGGATACTCTCCCGGCGGCGACCACAATGCGACAGGGAGGGGGACAGGCAACGGCAGCGGAAAGGGCTCAGCCGGTTTTGGCAGCGGCGCCGGCGGCGGCGGCAACGGCGGCGGGCGCGGGGTCGCGACGCGGTTTGGATCGGCGGATGCGCCCCTGTTCAAGTATCGGGAAGTTCCCCGCTATCCTGCCGCGGCACGAAGGCGCGGTGAAGAGGGCAAGGTGCTGTTGCGGCTTACCATCGATGAAAGGGGAAAGCTGGTACAGGTGGAGGTTGTGGAAAGCAGCGGCACTGATTTCGCCGAGGCTGCGGTGGAAGCGGTGAAGCGCTCGCGTTTTCTACCGGCTCAAAGGAACAACACGCCGATCATGTCCATGGCGCTGTTACCCATTCGATTCGAGCTGAAACCATGAAAACCACATATTTTTTTCTGCTGGGATCATTGTTATTGCTCTGTGGTGTGCCGGAATGCGCCGTCGCTGCTCCCACTTCGGTCATCAGCATTTCCGGTGAGGTGCTCCAACCCCTGCTTCTCACCCTGGAGGATTTGAGCAGCTATCAAAGCGTTCAGGTGCGGCGCAATGAGGTTGTATCGGACGGGGCGTTCCGCGGGGTTTTTACCTATCAGGGCGTTCCCCTGAAAACCCTGCTTTCCCTTGCCCGCGTTGCCAAAGGCGACACCGGCTTTTCCCAGTCCACGGATCTGGCGATCCGGGTGACCGGCAGGGATGGGCGGCAGGTGGCCCTGTCCTGGGGTGAGGTGTTCTGTCAGAATCCGTCAAGCGTCGTGGTGGCCGCGGCGGCGTCGCCGGTCCTGCCGCAACGAGGATGCATTGATTGTCACGCCGCCGAGGAGGCAAAGACCATCCTTGAGCCGTATGAGCGGAAGCCGGTCCTGCCGATGCTGGTAATGAGTGATGACCGGTACGCGGACCGCGACCTGGAGGATATCAGCCGCATCGAAGTGATTGACCTGCGACCGCGCATGCAGACAAAGACCCTTGAACAGCTGTATGCGCCGTCATTCGAAATAACCGGCGCCGTGGCAAAACCGATGACCATTAAAAAGCTTTCCGCCTTTACCCGGACGGAAATCCCGGTGCGGCATGGAGAATGCCGCGGTTACCACGGCATGCTTCGGTTCAGCGGCGTTGCGCTGAAGGATATCGTGGCCGGCGCGGGTATTCATCCGGACAGCAACACCATGTTTTTGGTGTCGGCTCCTGATGGATATCGTTCGCTGGTTTCATACGGAGAACTCTTTTTATCCAACCATGGCGACGGCATACTTATCGCCGACCGGCTCAACGGAAAGCCGCTGGATAACGACGGGAAATACTACCTTATCTGCGCTGAGGACCTGGTATTCGACCGGCGGGTAGATGCGGTTTCACGGATTGAGGTGATCTCGCTCCGCGAGCCGCCGCAGCTCTGTGTGATCGGCATCGGCTGCGGCGATACGCGGATGATAACCCTTGAGGCGCTTTCCGGCATGGCCAAAGCCGGCGCCTTTATCTGCCCCCCGGATATTGCGCGGCGGTTCGCCCACTACCTGGGCGGCAAGCCGGTGCTGTTTGACATGTATGACTTCACCCCTCCGGCGCTCAAAAAGCAGAATCCGGACCTTTCACCGGAGGATCTGCAAAATCTGCTCAAGGAAAAGCAGGAACAGGCGGCAGGGACGATTAAAAAAATAATGAGCGAAGGCAGGAACGTGGCGCTGCTCGATTACGGCGATCCGGCGATTTTTACCGGCAATGTCTGGGTCAGGGATTTTTTTGAAGAAAAGGACCTGAAAATCATAACCGGCATCAGCTCGTTTAATGCCGCCAGCGCGCTGCTGAATAAGAAATTCGATGGGAACCGTTCCATCGTGCTCACCACTCCATGGGACATAACCGCAAATCCGGCGCTGCTGCAGGCAGCCGCTGCGCGGGGGGACGCCGTAGTGCTGTTCTTTCCCCTCACCAACCTGAGCATGCTCATGCCGTTATTGCAAGACTGTTATCCCCCCGCCACACCGGCATTCATTGTCTACAAGGCCGGCTATGAAGGCGGGGAAGAGGTTGTGGAAACCACCATAGAGAGGTTGCAGACGACGGTCGATGAGCATGAAGAGAAAATGCTTGCCCTGCTGTATATCGGCGCCCCGGTGAAGAAGGATGGGTGAAAAAGCGTCGCAAAGCAGTAGCGGCCGTTCCAGCGAATCCGAATAAATGGGTTGTGGCTAAAAAGCTCCTGAGCCACATTTTGTTCAGCAAGTCTCCACCTGCTTTTTCAACCGCCTGTTAGAGGAATCCTTGTACAAGGAGATCATGTAAATGCGGCAGCCTTTTTTGCACAGCGTCCGTTCGCGGTTATGGCGCGGTTGTGTCATTGCGTCTTTTGCAATGCTGATTATTTTCCCGGGCTTATGCGCCGACGGGCGGAGCGATATAACCGGCCAACCGGTGATAACTTCCATAGCGCCGCGCAGCGTTGCCGGGTCGGCCGCTCCGCGCGTAGTCCTGGCGCTCATCACCGGCAAAGATACCGGATTTCGATTCCTGGGTTCACAGGTTTCCTTCAGCAGTGATTCCATTCAGGAGCTGTTTACCCTTCCGCTATCTCCGCGATGGCTCTGGGCGCTGCTGCTCATTGAAGGCTCATCGCCAACCGGCATCTACGATGTGACCGTTACCACCGGAGAGGAGGTGGCCGTCGGCGCCGGTCTCTTCGAGATTAAGGAACCGGGAGAGAAGCCGGAGCGGCGATGGAGGGGTGGTGAAAAGATCACCGTGCGCCGGGAGCGAACCGCAGGTATCGCGGTTGCACTCAAAGGGATGCGCATCAGCGAATACGACGGCAAGGATTGCATCAGACTCGCAGACATTGTGGAGAAATCGGCGGTGACCGCGACGCCGGAGAAGTATTATTATAATTTCATCGCGGCAGATGGGTTTTCGGTTAAAGATAGGTTGATTCTCAGGGGCCTCAAGAGCGGCCTTCCGCCGTGGGAAGACATGCGGCGCGGCTATCTGTATGACGCCGGAGCCGACGACGGCCTCTGCCTCCTCTGGGAGCCGGGCAGCGTGGCTATCAATGCGGGATACGGTCTCTACAAGGCTAGGCTCATGCAAGGGGGCTTCATCGAGCTGCTGGATTATAACGTACAGTGATTTTTCACCAGACAATGACCGGGAGATGAAACATGAGACAAGGGAAAGTCATGCGGTTAGTTTTACTGTTGTGCGGCACGCTGTTGTCCCCTGCGGTCCTGTGCGCCCAAGCGCCGGAAGCGCTGACCGTGTCCGCGGCCATCAGTTTGAAAAATGCCTTCGATGAAATCGGAAAGATCTTTGAATCGCGGCCCGGCGGCGCCAGGGTCCAGTTTAATTACGGGGCCTCGGGAGACCTGAAGAAGCAGATCGAGGGCGGGGCGCCGGTCGATGTGTTCGCTTCCGCATCCTCAAAAGAGGCGGAAGAACTGCTGGCGCAGGACAGGCTGCTGAAAGACACGGTGGTCCAGTTTGCCCGCAATTCGGTGGTGCTGATCCAGCCGAAGCGGTCAGCGGCGGCGCTGCACACATTCGGCGACCTTACGAAAGGAGGGGTAAAAAAAATCGCCCTGGGGAATCCGCAGACGGTGCCCGCCGGCAGATATGCGAAGGAAGCACTGGAATATTTGAAGCTGTTCGATGCGCTGAAGGATAAGCTGGTGTTTGCTGAAAATGTTCGGCAGGTGCTCGATTATGTGGCGCGCGGAGAGGTGGATGCCGGCATCGTCTATCTCACCGACGCACAGGTGATGGCGGAAAAGGTGGCCATGGTTATTGAAGCGCCGAAAGAAAGCCATGCGCCGGTTATCTATCCCATAGCGGTCATCAAGGGAACGAAGCATGAGGCCGCTGCCCGGGAATTTGTAAAACTGGTAAACACGGAAGTGGCCCGGCAGATTCTGACGAAATACGGATTTAAATAAAGGACGTAATTTTATTTGTCCTTTCCATGCCGAGTGCATTTCCCTGAATTTTTAACGAAGGAGGTGTGTGAACAGATAAAAAATGAATCATCGCAGGCTGCAGCGACAGATGCTGCCTGCACGGTTAGCTGCTTTTCATCCGCGCAGTTCTGCTGGAATGATCCTTTACCGCAGTGCTGATAATAGTGGAATGCCGTCGTCACGCGGAACGCCGTATAGGAGTGGTGTTTCCTCTCGCCTTTCCACCAACCTGCGGTTACCCCGCCGATTAAGAAATCTTCATCTTTCTGTAATGCCTTGATTTTTCTTTGAATGCACCCGCCGGACATTTCTAACATTTTACTTGACATTCATGGTGTTAATTCTATATGGTTGACTACCATCTATAATTTGGGCGATAGAGCGGTAAAAGCTGTCGCTGCAGGTCAGCGGGCGGGTCGGTCTTTATCCATAAAGAGTCTGGCTCATTATTCGCAATGCCCAAGGGGGGTAAATAGATAGTGTGGAAAGGAGGTGAGATGCGGCAGAGCACGTGCTCTCATTGGCGGGTGCGAAATAAAATGATGGAAAGGATGGGAAGTATTTTTTTATTTGTGGCGCTTCCGGCACACACTGCCAGATGTGCGGAAGCCTGCGGGACGTATTAATCTCATGAGGAGGTAGAGCTATGAGCAGTAGTCGTATTATGCCTGAGTTTGAGCTGCTGTTACCTCAGAGTGTTTCCGAAGCGGTAAAGCTGCTCGCGAAATACAAGAACAAGGTCTCGGTGATGTCCGGCGGCACGGATGTTATCGTTTCCATGACCAAGGGAATCGTGACGCCGTACGTCATGAGCCTAGCTGAAATTCCCAAGCTGGACTATGTCACCTACAACGCGAAGACGGGCTTGCGCATCGGGGCCATGGCCACCTTGCAGCAGGTTGCCGACACGCCGGAGGTAAGGAAGAATTATCCGGCATTGTGGAAGTCGGCGTCCATCAACGGCACCCCGCAGACGCGTAACATGGGTACGGTGGTCGGCAACATTCTGCGCGCTTCCCCGTCGGGGGATTGCTGCTGCGCCCTTCTGGCCACCGGCGGATCGGTGGTGCTCCAGGGGCCCAACGGAAAGCGGGAAGTGAGCATTGACAAATTTTTTGTGAGCTATCGGGTTACGGCGCGCAAGTCGGTGGAACTGGCCATCGAGGTGAAGCTGCCTCCCCTGCCCAAGGGTACCTGCAACGCGTTCGCCCGCATGACCAGAACTACCCTGGACCTGTGCAAGATCAACGCAGCGGTTCGCCTGGACATGGCCGGCAAAACCTGCAAGGAAGCCCGGCTGGCCATCGGCGCGGTTGCCCCGGTAACCCTCCGCCTGTCCAAATCGGAGGCGCTGCTCAGGGGTTCGGCAATCACCGACGACCTGCTGCAGAAAGTGGCGGCCACCGTGCCTACGGAAATCAAGCCGATTGACGATGTCCGCTCCACCGCCGAATACCGGCGCGCGGTTTCGGGTGTGCTGGTGCGGCGGGTCATCGAGGAAGCGTGCCAGGCAAGATAACCGATGTCAACCTTTAGTGTGGAGAAGAACATGAAGACTCGCGCAATTACCCTTACCATAAACGGAGAAGAATACAATATCACTGTCCCGGCTCACCATACTCTTCTTCAGGTTATAAGGGATCAGCTCAATTTAACCGATGTGAAGTACGGATGCGGAAGAGGGGAGTGTGGTGCCTGCACGGTGCTGCTGGATGAGGGAACCAAGAAGGGCAAGCGTAAGGCCATCCTTGCCTGCATGGTCCTGGCCGCCACCATGGACGGCAAGAGCATCACCACCGCGGCCGGGCTGGAAAAGGATGGAAAGCTCCATCCGGTGCAGGAGGCGATGGTGGAAGTGAGCGCCATTCAGTGCGGGTACTGTTCGCCGGGGGTGGCCCTGAAAGGCGTGTCCATCCTGGAAAAGAACCCCAAGGCCACGGAACAGGAAATCAGGAGGGAACTGGAAGGGAATATCTGCCGGTGTACCGGATATGTGAAGATTGTTGAGGCCATGGAACTGGCCCGGGACAGAATGGCCGCAGCTGGTAAAAGTAAGTAAAGGAGGAAATACAATGAGCGGACCTGTGGTTGGAAAAAGAATTCCGAAAGTAGATTCGCGGGAAAAGGTTACCGGCAAGGCCATTTATGCCGGCGATATGCGCATGCCGGGCATGTTATACGGCAAGATCGTCCGGTGCTGGGAATACGCCCATGCCCGGGTGAAGAAGCTGGACTTTTCAGCGGCGGAGAAAGTCCCCGGCGTGGTTAAAATCGTGGGGCCGGACGACGTCACTCAGAAGGGTTACAACACCACGATTATGAAGCTCCTGGTTCCGGAAACCTTTGTTGACGTTTTTGGAGAAATCGCCGACCTCAATATTTTCAACCGGGTGGTGAAGCACCAGGGCGATGCCATCTGCGGCGTTATCGCCAAAACCGAGGAGGCGGCGGAAAAAGCGGCAGCCAAGATCAAGGTGACTTACGAGCCGCTGCCCCTGTTTATGACCGCCGAGGCATCAAAGGCCGAGGGGCAGAAAAAGAACGGCTATCTGTTCACCCCGCTGAAGCCCGGCAACGTTGCGGCGGACCTGCCCGAGGCATTCTTCCCCGGAAAGGCCTACGGATGGAATGATAAGAACGACAAGGGCCCGGCGGATCTCTGGAAAGAGTGCGACCTCATAATTGAAAATACCTTCGAAGTGCCAAAGCACAAGCAGTGCCAGATGGAAAATAACGCCTATGTGGCGCATTACGACGATCGCGGCCGCCTCAATTGCTGGACCTCAACCCAGATGCCCAAACCGGTGCAGAGGCTGATCGCCGAGCTGTTCGAGCTGCCCCTGTCGCGGGTCAGGTTGGTGCAGACCACGGTGGGCGGCGGTTTCGGCGCGCGCCTGGGCATGATCGGGGAACCCCATGCCTGCGCTCTCGCCCTGGCGGTGCCCGGACGCCCGGTCAGGACGGAAATGCTGCGTGAGGAGGACTGGGTGGCTTCGGAATCGCGGGCGCCCGGCAAAATCTATATGAAAATGGGCTTTAAAAAGGACGGCACCCCGGTGTGCATTGACGCCCACTTCACCGCCCGAAAGGGCGGATACTACACCCACGGCAATGGACCGGTCTTTTGCGGCGCCGCCTTCGTGCACGGCATGTACAAATGGCAGGCCATGGCCATGCGGGCTGACTGCTATTTTACCAACGAGGCGCCCTTCGGCGCGTACCGCGGCTACGGCAACCCGCAGATCACCTTTGCCCAGGAGCAGATGATCGAACGCATGTGCAAAGAGCTGGGAATCGACGAGGTGGAGTGGCGCAAAAGATGGCACAAGTCCATCGGCGATGAAACCTGGCTCAAAGGCGTCACCTATGCCTCCGACGGCATGAATGACTGCCTGGACGTGGCCGCCCGGGAGATCGGGTGGAAGGAGAAGAAGAGGAGGTACGCCAACCAGACCGGCACCAAGCGGCGCGGTCTCGGCGTCGCGATCATGAACCACACCAGCGGCGCCTGGCCGATGCTGCTCGAACACACCACCTGCACCGCCAAGCTGAACGAGGACTGCACGGTTGAGCTCATGGCCCAGATCTCCGATCTCGGCACCGGCGGTCACACCGCCATGGTCCAGATGGGGGCGGACACGCTGGGGTTCCCGCTGGAGGACGTGCACCTGAAGACGGGCGACTCCGACTACTCGGGATTCGACATTGGCGCCCATGCCAGCCGCACCGTCTACTGCGCGGGGCCGGCGATCATTGAGGCCTGCGAGAGCGTGAAAAAGCAGCTTCTGGAGAGGGCGGCCCAACTTTTGGAAGCCCGGGTGGAAGACCTGCAGATGGACAGCAACAAAATCATCTCGGTGAAAGGCAACCCGCAAAAGAAGATCGACGCCCGCCAGATCGCCAAGGATGCGGTGTACAATTTCCAGGACCCGGCCACCGGCAAGAACATCGGCATACCCGGCCAGATTCAGGGGTACTCCAGCTTCTTCGCCAAGCATTGCTCGCCGCCCTTCGGCGCCTGCATCTCCGAGGTGGAGGTCGACACTGAAACCGGAGAGGTCAAGGTGCTGAACCTGGTGAACGGGCATGACATCGGCAAGGCCATTCATCCCCCCTCGGTTGAGGGACAGCTTGAAGGAGGAGCCCAGCAGGGACTCGGAATGGTGCTCACCGAAGACTATGTGTACGATGACCAGGGCCGGGTGCTGAACAATGACTTTACCGATTACAAGATGCTCGGACCTTCGGATATGCCCAACGCTAAAATCATCCTGGTGGAGACTGCTCCGGATCCCATCGGACCGATGGGGGCAAAGAGCTGTGGTGAATCAGCGTTGATGGGGCCGATCGGCTCGGTTGCCAACGCCATCTACGATGCCATCGGCATCCAGATGACCCACGCGCCGATTACCCCGGAACGGGTGCTCGCTGCCATTAAGAAGTACGGCATTAAGAAGTAATCGCGTTTAAAGCTGAGAACGGATGAACGTAAAGGGGGGATGTCATTTCACAAGGCACCCCCCTTTACTTCTTTTGCGCAAAATGGATGAGAGGGGTAGAGGGTTATGGTGAATCATACAGTGGTAATTAGAGGAGGCGGCGATCTGGGCAGCGGTGTCGCGCACAAGCTTCATCGCAGCGGTTTTCGGGTGCTTATCCTGGAAGTTGCCGACCCGCTGGTGGTGCGCCGGACGGTGTCGTTTGCCCAGGCGGTAATTGACGGTGAGGCGGTGGTAGAAGAAATTCGGGCGGTGCGGGTTCAGACCAAAGACGAAATTACCAGGCAGTGGCAGCAGGGAAACATTCCCATCATGGTCGATCCCGGATGTGATGTCCTCAAAGAGATCAAGCCTGACGCGCTGGTGGATGCCACCCTGGCCAAGCGTAATACCGGCATGTACCGGGGCATGGCGCCCATTACCATTGCCCTGGGGCCCGGTTTTGAGGCCGGCAACCACGTCGACGTGGCAATCGAGACCAACCGGGGACATGATCTGGGAAAACTCATCTTTGAAGGTTTCGCCGAGCCGGATACCGGCGTGCCCGCTCCGGTAAAAGGCTATGGCAAAGAGCGGGTGCTTCGGGCGCCCTGTAACGGCGCGATTAGACATGTTTTGGACATCGGGGATCTGGTAAAGACCGGCGATGTTATCTGCACGGTCGACGGACGGCCGGTTAAGGCCCCATTTGACGGCATGATTCGCGGCCTGATCATGAACGGGCGGGAGGTGATTGAGGGGCTTAAAATCGGGGATGTGGATCCCCGGCCGGTAAAGGAATTTTGTCATACCATTTCCGATAAGGCCCGTGCCCTGGGCGGCGCGGTTCTGGAGGCGATTTTATATCTGACCTACCGCAGGGGAAAACTCCGAATGGTTGACTGAAGCCCGGAAGATAAAGACCGACAGGACACGGATTTGAATCGCGTGGTACCGGTCGATCCCCATGCCGGACGCTGCTGTGCCCGTCGGGGTCTGGTCCATGCCCTTTTTGCGGTTGCCATTATGCCTTTATCTATGGTAGCATTATAACGAAATAATCTCTTTCAAAAACGATTTTACAGAGCCGCAACGGTGCGGCCTGGTTTTGGACCACCAGGTTACCGGGTAAACGCTAGAACACAATCCCACAAAGAGGCCTCAATGAGCGAGCTGAATTCCGTAGAAAACATTGCCGAGTCATTTAGGAAGGAAAACTACATTTGCGACAGCCGGCTTGCCTTTGTCATCTACCTTTCCCTGTGCATGGAGAAGCCGCTACTGCTGGAAGGAGAGCCCGGGGTCGGCAAGACCGAGGTGGCCAAGGTGCTGGCCAATGTGCTGGGCAGCCGACTGATCCGGCTGCAATGCTATGAAGGGCTCGATGCCACCACCACCATTTACGAATGGAACTATGCCAAGCAGCTTTTAAAGATTAAAACGGTTGATGTGTGCAGCCCCCAGGGTTACCATCTCGAGGACATCTTCACCGACGAGTACCTCATACCCCGCCCCCTGCTGACGGCGGTGCGGAGCAAGGAAAAAGTGGTCCTGCTTATCGATGAGGTTGATCGGGCGGACGAGGAATTTGAGGCGTTCCTGCTGGAAATACTCTCCGACTTCCAGATCTCCATCCCCGAGATGGGCACGGTGCAGGCCACCCAAAAGCCGCAGGTGATCATCACCTCCAATCGCGTGCGCGAACTGCATGACGCCCTCAAGCGCCGCTGCCTCTATCACTTTATCGACTATCCCACCCCTGAACGGGAGATGGAGATCATTATGGCCAAGGTGCCCGCCGTCGGGGAATATATGGCCAAAAAAATTGCCGGGGTAATGGCCCAGTTGCGCAACCAGGAGTTTTACAAGCGGCCGGGCGTAGCTGAAACGCTTGACTGGTCGCAGGCGCTGACCATTCTCGAAAAGGATGACATTGATGAAGAGGTCATGGACCTGACCTGCGGCTGCCTGTTCAAGTTCAAGGAAGACGTTAAACATTACAGCGATATCAAAAACGAGATCCTGATAAAGGCCGAGGCGGGGGTCGGCGGTCAATAAGCCCGCCCGAGGCATGTGCCGGGGAGCGGGAGGGGGGGGATCAGCCCCTCCCCATGCGCCGCCTGTTTGTAATTTAAAGTAACAATACCGGTTAGCGGGATTGTATGCCACGCGTGCTGATTACACCACCGGAGCTGCTTAAGCGAGTCCGCAGGGAATTCACCGAAAAGGACTACCAGGAGCGTTCCCGGGCGTTGATTAAGCGGATACTCCGCTTCGCGGTGCTGCTGCGCAAAAACCGGGTTCCGGTGCATACCGCCAACGAAATCGACACCATCGCCGCGCTGAGGCATGTGGATATCAACAACCGTTTTGAGTTTTACATGGCCCTCAAGTCCAACCTGCTGGTGAGCTATAAATACTACGCCGTTTTTGACTATCTGTTTCTGCAGTTCTGGCGAACCGGAGTTATCGTCCCCAAGCGATACGGCGGCAGCTCGGAGGAGCCGGATGAAGAGCAGAAACCGATGATCAGGCAGAGCGGGTCGGAGGAAGACACCGAGGCAGACACCAAAAAAGACTCGAAAAAGCAGAGCAACCTGTACGCAGAAACATCAGTGCCCACCTACTCGCTTTCCGAGCGCCTGAGGGAAAAAGACTTTGAAGAGGTGAAGGATGAGGACCTAAGCCTGTTTGATGAGGCGTTCAAAACGCTGCGCATCAATGTGAAAGAACGGAAGGGGAGGCGGTTCAAGTCAAGCAACAAGGGGAAGATCATAGACCTGCCCAAGTCCATCCGTCAATCACGGCAAAAGGGCGGCGAGATTGTGAAGATCTACACCAAGGAGCGCAAGCCCAAGCAGTCCAAGCTGGTGCTGCTCGCCGATGTCAGCGGGTCCATGGATATTTACAGCACCTTTCTCATAAAATTCATCTATGAGCTGCAGAAATATGTGCCGGATACCGAGACCTTCGTGTTCGGAACCCAGCTCCGCCGCATCAGCGACCTCCTGAGCTACCGCTCCATCAGGTCCGCCCTGGCCATGATGGCAAAGCAGGTGCTTTTCTGGTCGGGCGGCACCGATATCGGCGGCAGCTTCACCGAGTTCAATGACCATTACGGCGGCAAGCTGCGCAAGAAAAACCGGATCCTGGTGATCCTCTCCGACGGATGGGACAAGGGCGACATTGAAGTGATGCGAAAGCAGATGGCCGCGTTTAAAAAAGGGTTCAAAAAGATCATCTGGCTCAATCCCAACCTGAAGTATGACAGCTACCAGCCGCTCTGCATGGGTATGGCGGCGGCGATGCCGTACATCGATCATTTTTTACCCTGCCATAACATCAAGACCCTGGAAGCGTTTATCGAAGTGGTTAAAAAGATCTGACCGTTACCGTTCCCCCGGACACAGTATCAGCCATGAATAGAAATTATCACAATGATCTCTGGCAGCACATGGAGTTTAAGGACGACACCCCTCCCGCGACCCTGCTCGAGGATCACGCACAGAACCCGCGCAACTTCGGGGACATGTCCGAGGGGTTCGCGGACAGCTATGTTTCGATCACTGATCCGTCCTGCGGCGAGACAGTTGAGCTCTGGATAATCGTCGAAGAAGGAAGGATTTTTGACATTCGCTTCAAATCAAACGGCTGCGCTTCCACCCTGGCGGCCAACAGCATGATGACCCAGCTGGCCCTGGGCAAAACGATCGAGGAGGCAAAACATCTGACTGACCAGGACGTCGTCGCAGCATTTCAGGAAGAGCTGGTACGGCAGTCCGGCTGCCCGCTGGCCGGCGTGCAGGCGCTGCACCGGGCTCTTGAGCAGTATGAGAAGAATCATGAGCAGGCCGGATAAAGCTTGCTTAATAGTACGTGGCTCGGAGGGGCTTTTTAGCCGCAACACCTGCCGGTTCACGGGCGGTCATGGAGGGACGTCATGGATATTTTTGAAGAAATCATCGCGGCAAAAAATGCCAATGCGCCGGTGGTGATGGCGACGGTGGTGGAATCGCTGGGATCGGCGCCCCGTGAAGAAGGCGCGCGGATGCTGGTGAAGCAAGACGGCACGACGGTGGGCACCATCGGCGGCGGGGCGGTTGAAAAAAAGGTGCTGGATGAAGCCCGGGCGATGATGGGCGCCGCCGCGCCGAAATTGGTAAAATATGAACTGCAGGATATCGGCATGGCGTGCGGCGGGGGCATGTCGGTTTTTCTGGAGCCGCTGCTGCCCGCGCCGCGGCTCATTATATTCGGCGCCGGCCATATCGGCAGCTTTCTCTCTCGAATCGGTAAAATGCTCGATTTCCATGTTACCGTCGTGGATAATCGGCCGGACTTTGCCTCGGCAGAACGTCTTCCCTGGGCGGACGCGGTCATTGCCGAGGATTACCTGCAAACCATCGGAAGCTTGTCCTATTCCGAAAGCACCTACATGATCATCGTTACCCACAAGCATGCCCATGACTTCGAAATTCTGGAGCAGCTTATTCGTAAGCCGTTTCATTACCTGGGCATGATCGGCAGCCGCGCCAAGGTGGCCAAGGCATTTCAGCAGCTGCGTGACCGGGGCATCAGTGAAGAGATTATTAAGAAAATCTATTCGCCGGTGGGCATCAACATCGGGGCCAATACCCCGGCGGAAATAGCCATATCCATCGCGGCGGAGCTGGTGGCGGTGCGAAACGGCGCACCGGCGGCAAGCTGTACCCTGAGTGAACCCTCCGCCAAGGCGCCCGCCGGAACAGCGTGTGCCGTCCCATAACCCCCGGAAGCGAACCGCATGAACGATGTTGACCGGATTAACGACCTGCTCGATCAGGCGCAGCTTTTCTGTCTGGCCACGGTGATTGCCTCGTCCGATGACACGGTGCCCGCCGGACACAGGTGGATCATTGCCCGTGACGGCACCCTTGAGTTCGGCAGCGGGCGGCCGGCCGTCGATGAGCGAATCAAGAGCCACGCCCTGACCTGTCTCGGCTCACAGAAAAAAGAAGCGGTTGAGATGGCGCCGGGTCTGACCGTTTTTTTTGATATTCTCTCTGCGGCGGCGTCACTGATCATCTGCGGTGCCGGACATATCGCCGTTCCCCTGGCGCGATTTGCCGGAGAGCTCGGGTTTTCGGTAACGGTTATCGACGACCGTTCCGACTTTGCCAACTCCGTACGATTTCCCGGATGCACGGTCATTGCCGGAGAATTTATCCCCTCGCTGCGCAGCGTTCCCATTAACCGGGCTGCCTACGTGGTGGTGGTCACCCGCGGCCATGAGCATGACGCGGAGTGCCTGGAAGAGGTGCTCACCCATGAGACCGCCTATGTGGGGCTTATCGGCAGCCGCCGGCGGGTCGGCTTTGTGCTGGAGATGCTTGCGCAGAAAGGAGTTCCGCAGGGTCGCCTGGAGAGTGTCTGCACCCCCATCGGGGTTCCCATCGGTGCCGAGTCTCCGGAAGAGATAGCCCTTTCCATCGCCGCGGAGCTGGTATGCGTGCGCCGCAAGGGCATTGCCCAGGCCAAGGCGCTGGCCGCGGTTATAAGGAAAAAACCATGACCGACCGGGAAATATTTCAGAAACTTGCCGAGCTGAAGGCGCAGTCCATTCCGGTGTGCCTTGCCACCATTGTCCGGGCGGCGGGATCGACCCCCCGCGAAATCGGCGCCAAGATGATCGCCTGCGCGGACGGCACCACCTTCGGATCGGTGGGCGGGGGCTGTGGAGAAAACCAGACCAGGAGCGCGGCCCTCAGGTGCCTGCTGGCGACCAAAAAGCCGGATCTCATTGAAGTTGATCTGACCGATGATATCGGCACCCGCGGCGGAGACGTGTGCGGCGGCAAGATGTGGATATTCGTGGAGCCGCATTTCTAGCCGGAGCTATAATTTGTTGTGGCTGTAAAAGCCCCTCCCCAGGCGCCATTGATACTGGATGTTTTTGACCGGCCTGCGGGAAAACTCCTTTTGCAACCGCTTTCTAATCCGATTGCATGGATCTGCTCGATGCCTTTGCCATACAGCGCGACCGGCATGAACTCATAAGCCTGGTCGGAGGCGGCGGCAAGACCACCGCCATGTTCGCGCTGGCCAAGGCGCTCAAATCGCTCCACAATCGCGTCCTGGTTACCACCACCACCAACATCTTTTACCCCGAAAAAAACGAATGCGACGCGGTGATCGTCACCGAGGCGCCGGAATTGGAAATATTTCGCGGCTTCTCCGGAGCCACCGTCACGGTTTTGGGCGGCGAGCTGGTGAATGAAAGGAAGCTTTCAGGAATCGACAAGGGCTTCATTGAGAAGCTGCATCAGGAAGGGCTGCTCGACTGCATCCTGGTGGAGTGTGATGGTTCCAAGCGCAAGCCCATCAAGGCCTCCGCTCATTATGAGCCGGTGGTGCCGGGCAATACCACCAGGACCATCGGGGTCATCGGCCTGGATGCGGTGGGACAGCCGATCGATGAGGAGCATGTGCATCGGGCGGAGTTATTTTGCGGCGTGGTGGGACGCCGCCTGGGGGAACCGCTGGACACGCAGGCGGTGGTGGAACTCATTGTATCGCCGCAGGGTCTTTTTAAAGGTGTGCCGGGGAGCAGCCCGCGCCATGTCCTGCTCAACAAGGCGGACACGGCGCAGCGGAAAGACGATGCCGCCGCGATTGTGAGGGGATTGCAGCAAAGACGCGGCGCGCGCCCGGACCGATGCGTTACCGCGGCGCTGGCCACCGGCACGGTTTATGGGTTTACGCCGCTCGGCTGAGTGCTTGTCCGACAGAATGCGCCAGTCATGGGGCACGGTGGATTCAGGCGATTTTGA
>CAYWLT010000008.1:0-22893 GCA_964459295.1 uncultured Thermodesulfobacteriota bacterium | reverse complement strand
GTGAATCCGCGCGGCCTCGGCGTGTTGCAGGGCCTCCCAGGCGCGGTCAATGTCGCGTTCATTGGCGCGGGCAAGCCCCGCCACCTGCATATCGGTGACCGTCCGGGCAATCAGGCTCACCGCTTCGAAATCACCCGGGGACGCCACCGGGAAACCGGCCTCGATAACGTCAACCCCCAGCTTTTCCAGCTGCCTGGCCATGCGCACCTTTTCATTGATATTCATGCTGAAGCCGGGGGACTGTTCCCCGTCGCGCAGGGTGGTATCAAAAATCAGAATCTGCTCCACTCATCACCTCGTGCATGCGCCGCTATACCACTGCCTTCATGGTTAATAATATTTTGATTCCTCGGCAAGCTCGGCCGCGGCCTTGCGGTGCCGCAGGCCGATAAGATAACCGGCCGGTCCGGATAGGGCGTACAGGGCCGCGGCGCCGAAAAGAATAATTTCCGGCTCGCCCAGAAGCAGTACCAGTATGAGCACCAGCGCCACCAGCACGCTGAAAGGCCGGCGCTTGCGAAAATTAAAATCCTTAAAGCTGTAATAGCGTATGTTGCTGACCATGAGCAATGCCAAAAGGCAGGTGATCATCGGAATGGCCCGAATTTTAACCCCGAGCAGACCCAGGCTGTTCAATAAAATCACCGTGCTGGCCAGCATGCCCGCCGAGGGCGGGCTGGGAAGCCCCTGAAAATACTTGCTGTCAATAAATTTCAGATGGACATTAAACCGCGCCAGTCGCATCGCCACGCAAATGATGAAGAGAAACGCCGCCAGCCAGCCCCAGCGGCCGAACATCCGCAGTGAGCTCATATAAACCATCAGGGCCGGGGCAACCCCGAAGCTGACCATGTCCACCAACGAGTCATATTCCTCTCCAAACTTGCTGACCGAATGGGTCAGCCGCGCAATCCTTCCGTCAACCGCATCAAAGGCCGCCGCAATGATGACAGCCCAGGACGCCTTCAGAAAGTGACCCTGGAGCGAGGCGGTGATCGAGTAAAATGCGCAAAACAGATTGAGTGAGGTGAATATGCTGGGTAGTATGAATACGCCTTTTTTTAATTTTTTACGCCCTCTTCCCCGGCTCATCGGCAGTCGCCTCCCTTGCAGTTCAGTGCAATCCGCATCCGGTCGGGACCCGGCGTACGCGTGCGCGCATCAGTAGGTCAGCCTACCGGAGACGCCCCGGCTGGTTCTCGGCTTCGCCCCGCCGCCTTCCGCGGGGCGCAGCGCCCGGGTCGCCTTTCCGGCAAGCCACATCTCGGAATTGGCCATGGCACGGAGCTCCTGCGCCAGTTGCTGCTGATAATTGGCCTTGCCGCATGAGGTTAACACCCTGCGGGTTTCGTCCCCCCGGACCACCTTGCGGTACAGCTCCTGAAAGACCGGCATCACCGCTTTCTTGAATTTCGGCTTCCAGTCCAGCGCGCCGCGCTGGGCGGTGGCCGAACAGTTGAGATACATCCAGTCCATGCCGTTCTCCGCCACCAGCTTGATCAAGCTCTGGGTCAGCTCCTCAACCGTCTCATTAAACGCCTCGCTGGGGCTGTGGCCGTGCTTGCGCAACACCTCGTACTGCGCCTCCATGATACCGGCCAGGGCACCCATCAGCACGCCGCGTTCGCCGGTCAGGTCGCTGTATACCTCATGTTTGAATGTGGTGGGAAAGAGATATGCGGAGCCGATGGCAATACCCAGGGCAACGCTTCGATCCCAGGCGCGGCCGGTGGCATCCTGCTCAATCGCGAAGCTGGCGTTGATTCCCGCCCTGGAAAGAAAGTTGCGGCGCAGGGATGTGCCCGATCCCTTGGGGGCGACCATGATCACATCAACGTTCCGGGGCGGAATGACACCGGTGAGTCTTTTATACACAATCGAAAATCCATGGGAAAAATAGAGGGCATCACCGGGTTTTAGGTTTTTTTTGATAACCGGCCAGATCGCCTTCTGGGCGGCGTCGGATACCAGCATCTCAATTACGCTGCCGCGGCGGGCGGCCTCATCAATTTCAAAGAGGGTGCGCCCCGGCACCCAGCCGTCTTTAACCGCCCGATCCCAGTCCTTTTTGTACGCCTTCGACTGACCGATAATCACATTAAACCCGTTGTCTTTCATGTTCAGGGCCTGCGCCGGTCCCTGAACCCCATACCCGATCACTGCTATGGTTTCGCCCTTGAGCACCCGACGCGCCCTGGTCATGGGAAACTCGTTTCTCTTGATTACCTTTTCGCGCACACCGCCAAAATTGATGATCGCCATAGTTCTTTCCTCCTCATGCGCCCATGCCCCTGGGGGCGGGCCTGGGTTGGTTGATTACTTGCCGCCGGCCGCTGAACAGTTCCTTTCCCGCGATGTTCTCTGCTTGCTGCCCCGGGTCAGAGCCGCGCAACCGGTGCGCGCGATTTCCTTGATTCCCATGGGTCGAAAGAGATCAATAATCGCAAGCACCTTTTCCTCATCGCCGGTGATTTCTATGGTATAGCTCTCCGAGCTGACATCGACGACTTTTCCCCTGAAGATGTCAACGATACTCAAAATCTCGGAACGGGTGGCTTCGGTAACGGTGACCTTGATCAGCGCCAGCTCCCGCGCCACATATTCATTGCTTTTAAAATCAACCACCTTGATGACATTGATCAGTTTGTTGAGCTGTTTGGTGATCTGCTCCAGCACCTGGTCGTTCCCCGTGGTCAGAATGGTCATGCGGGAAACATGGGGGTCAATGGTTTCAGCCACCGAAAGACTCTCAATGTTAAATCCCCTCCCGCTGAACAGACCCGCCACCCGCGACAGAACGCCCGGCTTGTTTTCGACCAAGAGTGAGATGGTGTGTTTCATGAAGGTTTCCCGTTAGAGTAGAATCATGCTGTCCAGCGATGCCCCCGCAGGGACGATGGGATAGACGCCCGCCTCCGGATCTACCTGAAAGTCGATGATCACGGTGTTGGGTGTCGCCAGCGCGGTTTTTATGACGGGCGTGACCTCTTCCGGCCGGGTGGCCCGCAAGCCCACCGCTCCATACGCCTCCGCCAGCTTGACAAAATCAGGAGAGACGGCAAGGTGGGTCGCCGAATAATTTTTGTTGTAAAACAGCTCCTGCCACTGCCGAACCATGCCCAGATAGCTGTTGTTGAGTATGGCAATCTTCACCGGAAGCTTGTATTGCACCGCGGTGGCCAGTTCCTGAATGTTCATCTGGATGCTGCCGTCTCCGGCAATATCGATGACCGTTTCACGCGGGAAGGCCACCTGGGCCCCGATTGCCGCCGGGAAGCCGTATCCCATGGTGCCCAGGCCGCCGGAGGTCAGCAGCTTTCTGGGCCAATCGAACTTGTAATATTGCGCCGTCCACATCTGGTTCTGCCCCACCTCGGTGGTAATGATCGCCCGGCCCCCGGTCAAGCGATAGAGTTCCTCAACCACGAACTGCGGCTTGATGGCATCATTCTTTTCGTAGGAGAGCCCGTGGGTATTCTTCCATTGTTCAATCTGGGCAATCCATTCTCTTCGTGCCGCCGGGAAGTCCTCCTTTTTTGCTTCATCGGCAAGCGCAAGCAGCTTTTCCAGAATATCCTTGGCATCCCCCACGATCGGGGTGTCCACCTGAACGTTTTTGCTGATTGAGGTGGGATCGATATCAATATGGATAATCCGGGCATGGGTGGCAAATTTGGCGATATCGCCGGTAACCCGGTCATCAAATCGGGCGCCCACGGCTATGAGCAGATCAGAATTGGTTACGGCCATGTTGGCGCTGTAGGTTCCGTGCATGCCCAGCATGCCCAAAAAAAGATCGTCGGTTCCTGGAAATCCGCCCAATCCCATGAGCGTGGTGGTGACGGGAATGGTCAGGGCATGGGCAAGGGCGGTCAGCTCCTTCGATGCATTGGAGGAAATAACGCCGCCTCCCGCGTAAATGACCGGTTTCTTCGCCGCGCTCATCTCCTCAAAGGCGCGCCGGACCTGCCTGATATGGCCGGAGATGTTGGGATTGTAGCCGGGCAGGCTGACCCGCTCCGGGTAGCTGAAGGCGGTCGCCGATCTGAGCATGTTCTTGGGCAGGTCGATGAGCACCGGACCCGGCCTTCCGCTGCGCGCGATATGAAACGCCTCCTTGATGGTCACGGCCAGGTCTTCAACCCGCTCCACCAGGTAGCTGTGCTTGGTGCAGGGCAGGGTGATGCCGACAATGTTGGCCTCCTGAAATGCGTCGTTGCCGATGAGCATGGTGGGCACCTGGCCGGTAAAAACCACCAGGGGAATTGAATCCATATATGCCGTGGCAATGCCGGTCACCGTATTGGTGGCTCCCGGCCCGGAGGTTACCAGACAAACACCCGGTCTCCCCGAAGCCCGCGCGTAGCCGTCGGCAGCGTGCACCGCCGCCTGCTCATGGCGAACCAGTATATGGCGTATGGCGTAATTGGGAAGCTCATGATAGACATCAAGCACCGCACCGCCGGGAAAGCCGAAAATGTCAGTTACCCCTTCGCGCTTCAAGCATTCAAATAATATCTGCGCACCGCTGTATTTCTTCATCTCGTTGATCCGTCGGCCGATTAATCCGCCTCGCGGTATTTTTTTAAAATTGATTCAATTTTGTCTCTTCCGGCAAGCTTGAGCTTTTTTAATTTTTTCTGCAGCAGCTCTTCCTCGACGGACAAAAAGTGCTTTGTTCCCAGTTCATCAAGCTGCTTTTCAAACTGCTGATGCTGCAGAACGTACTTTTTCAGCTCATCGTCCTGTCCGATGTGTTTCTCGATCAGCCGCCGGTCCTTTTCCTCCATTACCGAATCTCCTCGCGTCAATCGTGGTTTGCCGTTCCCCGTAAGCAATCCATAATAGTAGACTGCCGGGGAGATGTCAATACGCTATCTTGGGTTTCGTCACTTTGCTTCGGCATCAGGCGGTCTCACATATAACGGCATGATCGGTGCCGCATCGTGCCGGGGCTCGCTCAGGCGCTGCAGCGCAATTGCGCCAATAGCCGATGCCCTGGGATAATGGAGATGGGGCGGCGCCACCCGGGCCTTTTCACCGAGAGCGCCAACCAACCTGTCGCTGTATGCCGCGGCGCCCTCTCCAAGTAAAACAACCGTTTCATCAATCTCGCCGGCTATCCGTTCGGGTGGCGCGACCCCATAGGGGGTGATCCGCTGCAGCCGTCCCCGCTCGGCAAAACGGTACAAAGCATAATATATCTCGCCGCGGCGGGCGTCAATCATCGGGCAGACCAAATGACCGCAGCAGTAGGCGTTGTAGGCCAGGCCGTCGAGTGAGGGTACGGGGATTATTTTTTTTTCGGCGGCAATGGAGAGGCCCAGGGCGATACTCATGCCGATTCTCAGCGATGTGAATGATCCCGGGCCCTGGGCCACGGCAAGGATGTCAATGTCGTTTATGGCCATGCCTGCGGCCTGTAAAACCTGTTCGATGAGCGGCAGCATCATCGCTGAATAGGTCGGAGTGATCCCGGTCTGAAATTCGGCAATCAAGCTTCCGCCCGACAGCAGCGCAATGCTGCCCATCCGGGTTGAGGTTTCAAGGGCAAGTAGATTCATGCCGTTGCGATCCTGAGCGTGGCGTCAAGCGGGTACACGGGTAGCATGGTAAAAGGCCTCGCACGGCTGGTGCAAGGCCCAACGCTGGTGCCTCGAATCTGGATATGCGGCGCCGTTCCGGGCAGCGTCATTTCCAGGGCAGCAGATCTATGTATTTTTGGGGCAGCGATCTGATAAGGTCGTTGTAGGTTACGGAGACCAGGAGCAGGATGAGCAGCGCCATCCCTACCTTTTGGGCTATTTCTATGTTTTTGGTGCCGAGCGGTCTCCTGATGATGAACTCAATAAGCAAGAACAGCAGATGCCCGCCGTCCAGCACCGGCACCGGCAAAAGATTTAATATGCTCAGGTTGATGCTCAGGAAGGCGGTAAAAATGATTAATGATGCCAGCCCCGATTTGGCGGCGGTGCCGGTCATTTTTGCAATCATGATCGGACCGCCCAGGGTCTTGAAGGAAACATCCATCGTGAGCAATTTGCCGAGGGCCCAGAAAGTGAGCGTGGTCATTTCCCAGCCCTGTTTAAAGCCTTCTCCCAGGGATGCAATCATACCGTAGCGTTTGAAGGAAACTTCCTCCGCCGGCACGATGCCTATTTTAGCGCTGATCCGGAGCCCGATATCCGCCGATTCCGGCGTTTTTACGGCGACGATCATCCGGCGGTGATCGCGGTCAATTTGAAAATCAAGCGTGTCTCCGGCGGAGAAGTGGTGCCGCTGGAAGGCCTCATGATAGAGCGCGGGATCATTGCCATTAATCGTCAGGATCCTGTCTCCGGCATGCAAGCGCGCGGCCTCCGCCGGCGATCCTTTGACAATATCCTCCACCACCAGCTCGGGTCGCACGGTACAAAGCAGCCGCCGGTCATTCCGCCTGACGGCGAGGGAAAGATCATTCCCGGTGAAGTCGCGAATCGTCTCGGAGAGCTCAATCCAGTGGCTGATCGGCTTCCCGCCTATGGATTCCACGACATCGTCCGGCTGCAAACCGCCCCGGCTTGCGGGAGAATCTGGAAGGACGGCGCCCACGCGAGGCGGCATATAATGATATATGCCCAGCCCCGTATTTCCCATTTCCGGTGAGGAGGGCCGGATGGTTTTTAGCATGGTGCGGCCGTCTCTGATGAATTGCAGGCTCATCGGGGCGCCGGGATTGATCTGAGTGAGCGCGTTAAACATCTTCCAGTTTTCGACCGTCTCGCTATTGACCGCCAGTATGGTGTCCCCGGTGCGCAGGCCTGCCCGCTCGGCGGGCGTATTACTGCCGACCCATTGCACGACCGGTTTTTCTTCGAGGTAGGCGGGCACCTGAATGCCGATAATGAATACCAGCGGCAGGATCAGAAAACAGAGGGCAAAATTCATAAACGGGCCTGCCGCCACGATCCCGGCCCGAACCGCGACGCTGCGGGAAGCAAACTCACCCCGGTCATTGGTTAGCCCCTCATCGGGATTTTCACCCTTCAATTTTACATATCCGCCCAGGGGTATGGCACAGATCATGTACTGGGTGCCACCCTTTTCAAAGCCGATGAGTTTCGGCCCGAATCCCAGGGAGAATTTCTCAACCGTAACCCCGGTTTTTTTGGCTACCAGAAAATGACCGAATTCATGGACAAAGACAAGAATGCCGATGACGACAATGAACGACAGCAATGTTACCATTACAACCTCAAAACGGGTTTGGCTCACCCATGAAGGCCGCCGAAGGCCCTCCGGTCAGTTGAGCCGGGATATGAGTTCACCCGCCATGTGACGGGCCCATCGGTCCGCCTGCAGCACGTCATCAATGCAGGAAAGGCGCGCGGGAATAAAACGGTCCATGGTCTTTTGGTTAATGGCCGGGATGTCGGAAAAACCGATGCGGCGTGTGAGAAAGGCGTGCACCGCCACCTCATTCGCCCCGTTCAAAACCGCCGGCATGGTCTCCCCCGCCTCAAGCGCCCGATAGGCAAGCTCCAGGCAGCGAAATTTTTTAACATCGGGGATCAGAAACTGCAGGGTTCGCACCTGGGTCAGGTTTACCGGCTTGAGGTAATTGGCAAATTGCTCGGGATAAAAAAGGGCATGCCCGATCGGCCCCTTCATGTCCGGGCTTGACAGATGAGCAATTACATTTCCGTCATCCAGTTCCAGCATCGCGTGAACAATGCTCTGGGGGTGAACATAGACCTTTATTTTTTCCAGCGGCATATTAAAAAGCCATCGGGCCTCGATCACCTCCAGCCCCTTGTTCATCAGGGTTGCCGAATCAACGGTTACCTTTTTCCCCATTTTCCAGTTCGGGTGCTGCAGCGCATGATGGGGCTTCACCCGGGCAAGCCGGTTCCTGCTGTACCCGAGGAATGGCCCCCCCGAAGCGGTTAGGATGATGGCCCTGGGTTTTCTGTCTTGCTGCCGACGCATTAACTGAAAAAGGGCGCTGTGCTCGCTGTCAATGGGGAGAATGATGACCCTGCGCCTGCGGGCTTCGCGCATGATGATCTTACCGGCCATGACCAGTGTCTCTTTGTTGGCCAGCGCCACCTGTTTGCCGCAGGTGATGGCCTTTAAGGTGGGCATCAGTCCGGCCGCGCCGACAATGGCGGAAACGACCATGTCTGCATTCGAGTCAGAGGCGATCAGCCCGGGGCCATCCGTGCCGTAAACTATTTCCGGCTTGCGCTTTCCCGGAAGCATTTTCTTCAGTCCCCGGGCCAGATCTTCACTGAGAACGGAAACGACGCCCGGTTTGAACGCCTCGATCTGTTTCCTAAGCAGCGGAAGATTGGAGCCCGCCGCCATACCGCTCACGGCAAAGCGATCAGGAAATCGGCGTATCACTTCGAGGGTGTTGACCCCGATGGATCCGGTTGATCCGAGCAGTGCTATTTTTTTCACCTGCATATCCCTCAGGCCTGAGCATGCCAGCCCCGGCGAAGCGGATGCGCATTCAGACAATCAGCAGCTTGGCGTAATAGACAAACGGTGCCGCAAGCAGCAGGCTGTCAATCCGGTCAAGCATCCCGCCGTGACCCGGCAGCACGCTGCCGGAATCCTTGAGGCCGAAGTGCCGTTTCAGCGCTGATTCGCAAAGGTCGCCTGCCTGTCCGGCAAGCGCTATCACCAGCCCGAGCGCGGCCGCCTGAGTTAATGACAGATGCTTGAGCAAAAACATTTTTGCGATTACCGCGGCAATCAGGCTGATCACTACCCCCCCGATCGCCCCCTCCACCGTTTTATTGGGGCTTACCAGCGGTGACAACTTGTGTCTGCCCAGCGTCCGGCCGCACGCATAGGCCCCGCTGTCGTTGCACCAGAGAACCAGCAGAACAAAAAAGATCCAGGCCTTTCCGTCCTGGCCATTATAGAGGAGTATAAGATACGATAAAAAAAGGGAAATGTAAAGTATCCCGAGGAGGTTGATGACGGGCGCTACCAGCAAGGGGGTCTTGCGGGGATAGAGCGCCGGCAAGCTCAGCATGGCAGCGATGGTAAGCAGGACGGAAATAATCATCAGCTTTCCCGCAAGCGCATTCTGAAACTGCAAGCCCTCATATAATAACCGGGTCCGGCATTGATGAACCAGCAGAACGATACTCACGCCGGCGGCCAGCATAAACAGCCTGGAGATAGGTGATTGCACCGCGATCATGGTAAGAAATTCGTAGAGGGCGATTCCCGCGGCCACCGCGATAATTAAAGAAAATATGGAGGGCCCGCCCCACTGAATGGCCGCCGCCAGAAACGGTATGGCAATCACCGCCGTTATAATTCTTTGTATGGGCACAGTCTCCTTCAGCCGTCAATCATTCGGCGCCCGCTTCCGCCGCCGCCAAAAACCGCCGCCGGTTTCATTCGCTTACGGCGTTTTTTCCTGGGGCTGTTTTAAAATTTGCTGTCGGGTCAGACCGAAGCGGCGCTCTCGTTTAGCATAATCAGCAATGGCGGCGAGCAAATCCTTTTTGGAAAAATCCGGCCAGAGAGTGCCGGTAATGTACAACTCGGTATAGGCCGTCTGCCATAACAGAAAGTTGCTGATGCGGTATTCCCCGCTGGTTCGGATCAGCAGATCGGGATCGGGCAGGCCGGCGGTGTATAAATGGTCAGAGAGGGTTTTTTCGTCAACCTGGGCCGGGTTAATCCGGCCCTCGGCCGCCTCGCGGCATATCATCCTGATTGCCTGAACAATCTCCTGCCTGCCGCTGTAACTGAGCGCGGCATTAAGCACCATGCCGCTATTGTCGCGTGACTGCTCAATGACCTGCCGCAGCACATCCCGGACGTCCCCTGGCAGATCTTCAATAGTGCCGATGGCATTGAGGCGGATGTTGTTCTTGATCAAGGATTTGCCTTCGGCCGCAAGAAAGCGCTTGAGCAGGGCCATCAGGGTGCTTATTTCCCGCTGCGGCCGGTTCCAGTTTTCGGTGGAAAAGGCGTAGAGGGTAAGCACCTGGATGCCGATTTCTCGGCTGGCGCGGATGATCTCCTTTGCCCGCCTGATGCCCATGCGATGGCCGGCAATGCGGTTAAGCGATCGCCTTTCCGCCCAGCGCCCGTTACCGTCCATGATGATGGCTATATGCTTCGGCAGATTGCTGGTATCCATGTTTTTAAGCGCGCTGCCTTCATGTGCGGGGTGTTTCGCCTGCCGGACCGCCAGGCCGGATTGTATGCTGATATGAGATCAAGGCAAGATAACTTGATTGAGAGCATCACCCGGCCGATGGCCTTCCCGGCAGCGGGCGGCTGCGACTGGCCTCATGCCGGCTGCGCGACTGCCGGCATGAAGAAGTAGGTGACGAGCGAAGAGAAATAAGGCAGTGCCGAGGCTGGGCTCGGCACCGTCGCTTCATTCCTCAATGATTGCCTCTGTGGGACACACGTCCTTACAGGTGCCGCATTCAGTACACTCATCCTGGTTAATCTCATAAATGTCATCTCCCTCATGGATGGCGTCTGAGGGGCACTCTTCCGCACATGTGCCGCAGGCCACGCATTCATCAGTAATTTTGAAAGCCACAATATCACCTCCTTTGCGCTCAAGAAAATGGATCGTGCGATTTCATGCCGTTAAAATTCAAGGATTTCCCTTTCCTTTTCGTCGGTTATTTTATCGCACAGGGTAATATACGAGTCGGTCAGTTTTTGAATCTCGTCATGCTTTTTGAAGTAATCATCCTCGGAGAGGCCCTTCTCCTTTTTCATTTCCTTGAGCTGTTCATTGGTGGTCCGGCGATGGTTGCGCATGGCAACCTTGGCGTCCTCAACGATTTTCTTGACCACTTTCACCAGCTCCTTCCGGCGCTCCTCCGAAAGGTTGGGAATAGTAATGCGGATTATCTTGCCGTCATTCATTGGATTTAGTCCCAGCTCCGACTTTAAAATGGCCTTCTCGATTTCCGGAATGGCGGTTGTGTCCCAGGGCTGGATGGCAATCAGTCGGCTCTCCGGAATGGACAGGGTCGCCACCTGGTTGAGCGGGGTGAGCGTGCCGTAGTAGTTCATCTTTATGCCGTCGAGCAGAGCGAGGGACGCACGCCCGGTGCGCACCCGGCTTAAATCCTTCTGCAGGGCCTGGATGGTCTTTTCCATCTGTTCTTTTGTTTGCGAAATGAGCTTTTCACTCATGGCATCAACCCTTGATGGTTGTTCCGATTGAGTCGCCGAGCACCACTTTTCTGATATTGCCCGCCTCGGTGAGATTAAAAATTATCATCGGCAGCTTGTTGTCCATGCACAGCGAAACCGCGGTGGCGTCCATGACCCGCAGCCCCCGGTTCAGCACTTCCAGATAGCTGATATTGCTGTAGCGCTGTGCCGTTTTGTCCACCACCGGGTCCTTGTCATAAATGCCATCGACCTTGGTGGCCTTGAGGATTATTTCGGCATTGATTTCTATCGCCCGCAGCGCCGCAGCGGTATCGGTTGAAAAATAAGGATTCCCCGTCCCCGCGGCAAATATCACCACCCGTTTTTTTTCCAGGTGCCGCGTTGCCCGCCTCCGGATATAGGGTTCCGCCACCTGCGGCATGTTAATCGCCGTCAGCACCCGGCTGGGCACGCCATGGCGTTCAATGGCATTTTGCAGGGCAATGCTGTTAATGATGGTGGCGAGCATGCCCATGTAATCGGCGGAAACCCGGTCAATTTCGGCGCTGTCGGCCGAAATACCGCGGTAGATATTGCCGCCGCCGATGACTATGCCCACCCCGGTGCCCAGATCGGATACGTCCTTTATTTCACCGGCGATCCGGTTGAGGATGCCCGCGTTGATACCATAGCCTGCTTCTCCGGCGAGAACCTCGCCGCTCAGCTTGAGGAGTATTCTATGGTAGCGGGGATGCAAGCAGACCTTCCCTTCGATGAATTACTGGGACAGGGTTTCACCGAGCTGGTAGCGGGCAAAGCGCCGTATCGTGATGTTCTCACCTAGTTTCGCAATGAGCTCATTCAGCACTTCCTGGACGGTCCGGGTGTCATCCTTAATATAGGTCTGCTCCAGCAGGCAGACTTCGGCATAAAATTTTTCCAGTCTGCCGCTGATGATTTTTTCCCAGAACTTCTCCGGCTTCCCCGATTGCCTGGCCTGTTCGCGGTAAATGGACTTTTCGCTCTCCATGACCTGCGGGGTAACATCCTCCCGCCGTATGTACTGGGGATTAAGGGCGGCAATGTGCATGGCCACGATTTTGGTAAATGTGGTGAAGTCATCGCTGCGCGCCACAAAATCAGTTTCGCAGTTCAATTCGACCATGACCCCGATCTTGCTTCCGGGATGGATGTAAGCGGCGATCAGTCCGTCAGAGGTGGTCCGTCCGGCCTTCTTGGTAACGGTTGCCAGGCTTTTCTGCCTGAGATAGGTGACCGCCTTTTCAAAATCGCCGTCGCTTTCGAGAAGCGCTTTTTTGCAGTCCATCATCGGCGCGCCGGTTTGTTCCCGCAGTTGTTTTACGTCTGATGCACTGATTTCCATTGGCTGGTATCCTTGCAAAAAAACTTGCGCAATTTAATTTTCCTGGTTATCCCCGGCTTCTTCCCGGTCGTCAGCCTCGTGTCTCCGGTCGGCTTGCAAACGCTCTTCGAATCGCCGTTTCCCCTCGATGCAGGCATCGGCGATCTTCGCATTAAACAGCCGGATTGCTTTTATGGCGTCATCGTTGCCCGGAATGGTGTAATCAACATCATCGGGATCGCAGTTGGTATCGAGTAGACCGACCGAGGGGATGTTCAGCTTCTTTGCCTCGGCGGCTGCGATGCGTTCCTTGCGCGGGTCAATTATATATATAAGTCCCGGAAGCTTCTGCATTTCCTTGATACCGCCGAGGTTGTACTCTATCTTCTCAATCTCCCGGTCTATCTCCAGGGCTTCTTTTTTGGAAAGCTGCTCGCAGCTGCCATCAATCTTCATATTTTCGAGCGTTCTCAGCTTTTCAATATTATTTTTAATGGTTTTGAAATTGGTCAGGGTGCCGCCCAGCCAGCGGTTGCTCACGTAGAACATGCCGCAGCGCTTTGATTCCTCAATTATCGAATCCTGGGCCTGCTTTTTTGTCCCGACAAACAGCACCTTTTCGCCCTTTGCCACCACATCCACAATCATATTGTAGATGCGCTCAAAGAGGACGACCGTCTTCTGCAAATCGATAATATAGATCCCGTTGCGTGCACCAAAAATGTATGGTTTCATTTTTGGGTTCCAGCGTTTGGTTTGGTGTCCAAAATGGACACCGGCCTCTAACAGCTGCTTCATACTCAGTATTGCCAAGTGCACCTCGCTTTTCTTGTGGTTTTATGGTTTACCGCGGTTGAAAGTATGTTATTGTCAAACAAATGGTTTTCCTTGTTAGCATACCGTATATTATTTTGCAAGAGAAAAATTGCCTTTTCCCCGACCCTTCCCATCATGTGGGATATGCTGAATTAATCTTTACATAATCAATACTTAAATCGGTTGTTCCAACCTCTGCCGAGGCGCACCCATGATGAAGATCAATGGTGACGGTAAATTCACGCTCCTTCAGCAGGGCTGCAGCCCGGGATGCGAGACCGGTTGCACAGCCATGCTGCACAATCATAATGGAATTAATAAATATATCGATGACATCTGAGTCTATCTCATGTTCAGTTTTGCCGATTGCGGCCATGATCCGGCCCCAGTTGAGGTCCTCCCCGAAAAAGGCGGTCTTCACCAACGGCGAGTTGGCAACCTGAAACGCAATGTCCTTTGCCGCTTCGGATGTTCCGGCATTGACCAGCCGGATGGTGATCAGCTTGGTCGCCCCCTCGGCGTCTTTTAAAATAAGCCGGGATAGATCCTTGAGCAGTCCGCACAAGGCATCCTTGAAAGCATCGCCCCCGCCGGCATCCCCGGTGAGCGGCGGGTTGCCCGCCGCCCCGTTGGCCAGTATGAGCGCCGTATCATTGGTGCTGGTATCGCCGTCTATGGTGATGGCATTAAACGAAATGTCAACCGCCTCGCGAAATGCGCTGCGAAGAAATTCGGGGGAAGTGGCCAAGTCGGTGAGGATGAAGGAAAGCATGGTTGCCATGCGCGGCATAATCATGCCGGCGCCCTTGGCGATGCCGCAAAGGCTGACCTCGGTGTCCGCCAGGCAAACTCTCCTCATGATGCGCTTGGGGAAGGTGTCGGTGGTCATAATCGCACGGGAAAAATCATCAAGACCGTCAGGGGAAAGAGCGCCGACCAGGGCGGGAATGCTGCCGGTCACCTTTTCCAGTGGAAGAGGAACACCAATTATGCCGGTGGACGACATGAGAATGTGCTGCTCCGGTACCTTCAGGGTTTTGGAAAGCGACCGGCATACCGACTGCACATGGCGAACTCCCTCGACACCGGTGCAGGCATTGGCATTGCCGCTGTTCACAATCAATGCCTGCACCAAGCCTGCCGATTGATGAAGCCTGGCCTGTGACTCCCGGACCGGCGCTGCCTTGATTTTATTGGTGGTAAAAACAGCGGCGGCGGCGGCGGGCGCCTGAGAGAAGATCAGCCCCAGATCGGGAGCGCCGGCCGATTTAATTCCCGCGCTGATGCCGCTGGCGAGAAAGCCGGGAACAGCCGTATTCATTCATCGCCTCCATTCGACTGCTAAAAATTAATTCAGGTTTTTCAAAGGCTCAAGGGGGAGGGGCTTTTTAGCCGCCTGCTATAAAATTTGATCGTGGCAAAAAACGGCATTGATTTTAACTCCCGCAGCACTTTTTATATTTTTTACCGCTGCCGCAGGGACAGGGGTCGTTCCGGCCGACTTTTTTGCCCTCGCGCTTGACGGTTTTGGCTTCAGGGAGGTGGTCTCCGCCCCGGCTGAGCACAAACTGCTGAGGAGCGGCCGGTTCGGGCCTGAAACGCGGGGGCTCCTTCGCCAGTTGCAGCATAAAGAGTTTTTCCATGGTTTCCGCGGCAATGCGGTCCAGCAGGTCCAGAAAAAGGTCATAACCCTCCTTCTGGTATTCCCGCAGGGGATCGCGCTGGCCGTATCCCCGCAGTCCGATGCCTTCTTTGAGGTGATCCATCATGAGCAGATGCTCTTTCCAGAGCGTGTCGATCACCTGCAGGTGCACCATTTTTTCCACGGTCCGCAGCGGCGCTTCTCCGATCTCCGCCTCCTTGCGCCGGTAGATCTCGCGCGCCTGCTGCACGATGAGATCGGTGATGCTCTCGCGCCTTAAATCCTTGATCTGTTCCACCGGGGGCAGGTGCAGGGCAAAAGAAAACTGCTTGAACACCGCGTCTTTCAAGCCTTTAAAATCCCAGTCCTCGGGATGAATCTTTTCCTCGGCGTATTGGCCGGCGATGCCCGCCGCCAGCTCTTCGATGGAGGCGTCAATGTCGTCCTTGAGATTGTCCTGGCTGAGCACCTTGCTCCGCTGCTGATAGATGACTTCGCGCTGCTTGTTCATTACATCATCGTATTCCAGCAGGTGCTTGCGTATGTCGAAGTTGTGCGCTTCCACCCGCGCCTGCGCCCGTTCTATCGCCGAGGTGATCAGGCGGTGTTCAATCCGTTCGCCCTCCTCCATTTCCATGCGTTCCATGATCGAAGAAATTCTCTCCGAGCCGAATATCCTGAGCAGGTCATCCTCCAGGGAGAGAAAAAAGCGCGACGATCCGGGGTCGCCCTGGCGCGCGCAGCGTCCCCTGAGCTGCCGGTCGATCCTGCGGGATTCATGTCGCTCGGTCCCGATGATGTGTAAGCCGCAGGGCATGTCATCCTTGCAGTCGGTCATCTTGTTTCCCCGCTTATCCGAATCGTGGCATGCCGAACACCCCTGCCTTTTTTCGATTTCGCAGGTAAGGCAGCACTGTTCCTTGCAGCGGATAACCCCGGGACCAAGCTTGATGTCGGTGCCGCGCCCGGCCATGTTGGTTGCAATGGTGACCGCCCCGGCCAGTCCGGCATTGGCTACGATTTCCGCCTCCTCCTTGTGGCGCTTGGCATTGAGGACGGCATGCTTGATGGTTTTGGGAAGCATGCGGCTGAGCAGCTCGGACACCTCCACCGAAACCGTCCCCACCAGAACCGGTCGGCCCTTTTCATGCATGGTCTTAATTTCGTCAATAATGGCCCGGTATTTTTCCTTCTTGGTGCGGTAGATCACGTCGGGATAATTGACCCGGCGAACCGGCTCATTGGTGGGGATGACCACCACGTCCAGCTTGTAGATTTTCATGAACTCCGGCGCCTCGGTCTCGGCGGTGCCGGTCATGCCGGCCAGCTTGCGATAGAGGCGGAAATAATTCTGAATGGTGATGGTGGCAAGCGTCTGGGTCTCGCCTTCAATGGTGACATCTTCCTTGGCCTCCAGGGCCTGGTGAAGACCGTCACTGTAGCGCCGCCCCGGCAGCAGCCTGCCGGTAAATTCATCGACGATCAGCACCTGGCCCTCGCTCACCACATAATCAACGTCCTTTTCAAAAAGGGAATAGGCCTTGAGCAGCTGGGTAATGTTCTGGATCTTTTCCCCCTTCTCGTAAAATTCCTTCTCAATCCTCCTTCGTTTGATCAGCCGCTCATCTTCCGGCAGGTCCGGGTCCTCATCGATGACACTCAGGTCGGGCAAAACAAAAAGGTTGGGGTCGTTGGGCGAAAGTGCCTCCCGTCCCTTGTCGGTCAGATCCACCACATGGGACTTCTCATCGATGCTGAAGTAGAGCTCCTCATCCAGCTCTCCCATGCGCTTGTCCCGCATATGGTCAAGCTCCACCCGCTCCATCAGCTTTTTATATTTTCCCTCCTTGACAATTTTGAGCAGCCGCTTGTTCTTGGGCGATCCCCGTTTTGCCTGGAGCAGCTTGTACGCCCCTTCATAGTCCTTTTCCTCTTCCAGCAGGCGCTCGGCCTGGGACAGGATGGTGTTTACCAGGTTGGTCTGGGCCCGCACCAGCCGGTCAACCGGCGCCCGCAGTTCCTTGAACTGATGGGTGGAGTGCTCAACCGGGCCGGAAATGATCAGCGGCGTTCTGGCCTCATCGATGAGAATGCTGTCCACCTCATCGACGATGGCGAAGTTATGCGGGCGCTGCACCTGGTATTCCTGCCGGGTGGCCATGTTATCACGCAGATAATCAAAACCGAACTCGGTGTTGGTGCCGTAGGTGATGTCCGCCAGGTAGGCCTGTTTGCGGAGCATGGGCTCTATGTCGTGATAAATGACGTCAACCGTAAGGCCGAGAAATTCATAGATAGCGCCCATCCATTCGCGGTCCCGCTTCGCCAGGTAGTCATTGACCGTGATGATGTGCACCCCCCTGCCGGTCAGGGCATTGAGGTAGGCCGGCAGGGTGGCAACCAGGGTCTTGCCCTCGCCGGTGGCCATTTCCGCAATCATGCCCCGGTGCAAAACCATGCCCCCGATGAGCTGACAGTCAAAGTGGCGCATGTTCAGGGTTCGGCGCGACGCCTCCCGGACCGCGGCAAAGGCCTCCGGGAGCAACTCATCCAGGGTTTCTCCCCGCTCCAGCCGCTCCCGGAAGAGAGCGGTCTTGCCCCGTAATTCCTGGTCGGTCAGGGTGCGCATGGCGGATTCCAGCTCATTTATGGCCTGCACCAACGGCTGAAAGCTGCGAAGAACCCTTTCGTTTTTGCTGCCCACTATCTTTTTAACCAGTGAACCGATCACAATCCGCTCCTTGGGTGTTTCATGGGGTTTGGGGTTCTGACGCACGGACGGCCGCGACCAGGCGGCTCACCAGCGCGGCATCCTTCTTCCCCGCCGCGCTCTCGACACCGCTGCTCAGGTCGATGCCATCGGGGCGCACCTGGCGCAGCGCATCCTGGACGTTTTCCGGATTTATGCCGCCGGCGAGAAAAAGAAACAAGTCCACCTGCCGCTTTATCCGCGCCGCGGCCTGCCAGTCGCAGCAGGTCCCGGTGCCTCCCCGTAGACGACGGGAGCCCTTTCTCACCACGGTGTCAAGGATGACCCGGTCAATGCCGATGCGGGAGAGTCGGTTTATTCGCGCCGCCGTCTCAGCGGCTACATCTTTTCCGGCGCCGGCCCCCGGCAGGTGCAGCGTCTTCCACACCTCTCCGTCCACCCTGTTCCTGAGTTCCGCCAGGTATCGCTCGTGTTCAGTGCCGGCCAGTTGCACTCCGGCGGGGCGCAATGCCCTTACCAGCTTCAGCACCTCGGCAATCTCATGGTCATAGGTGAGCAGCATGACCGGAATCTTCGCTGTCGCAATAATCTCGCGTGCTTTTTCCGGGCTGACCGAACGCGGCGACTGTCGGACATTGACCAGAACTCCCAGATAATCAACGCCGCTTTCCGACAGCATTCGGGCATCGTCGCAACCGGTTACCCCGCAAATTTTTATCGCACAGGTCATTGGTAAAGCTTGTTCCTCCTACCATGCGGCCGGTCGGTGATGCCGGGAAACCGGTGACCGCATGGGCGATCCGGCAGGTTGTTGCAAAACACCCGTTCTGATTCACGGCTCAAGGCGAGGGGCTTTTGCCGCCACAACCATGTGTCCATACACTTACGGCACGACCCGATGCCTTCGACTTGAAGGGAGGGCAGGCAGCTTTGCAGAGGCTTCGATACGGCGATTGTCATGCGGGTCTGTTCCGCCCAAGTTAGAAAGTCGCTGCCGTTCTACAGGTTCCGACGAATTGGGCTGCGGCTGAAAAGCCCCTCCCCTTGAGCCGCCCACGATTGAGCAGAACCTTGCACAACCTGGGGAAAGGTACTTTTTCAACCGTCCGCTAAGGTTCATCAGCCGGGGCATCGGCCAGCCTTCCAATGGCTTCCATGATTCGGCTGCCGATGAGCCTGTAGACTTCCTTGGTCCTGCCCCGTCCGTACAATTCGTCCAGCACCAGGGGTGACCCAAATGTGACCCGGCACGGTGATAAGCGGATGCTTTTGGCATGCCGCGGCAAAATGTCATAAGAACCGCTAATGTAGACGGGTATTACCAGGGCCCGGGCATGGTGGGCAATCATCCCCACGCCCAGTTTTGCTTCACCGAGCGTTCCGTCACGGGTGCGCGTTCCTTCAGGAAAGATCAGCAGCATTTCCCTGCGCTCAAGCAGCGCGTATATCTCACGCAGGGTGCTGCGACCCATCTGATCCCGGTCGACCGGATGCGCACCGCATATCCGGCGCAGCACAAAGCTGAAGATCGGGTTGGAAAACAGCTCCTGCTTGGCAAGATAATTAATGTGCCGCGGGGCGGCCACGCCGATAAACAGCGGATCCAGGTTGCTCGCATGGTTCGAAACCAGGATAATCGGCCCCTGCGCCGGTATGTTTTCAATGCCCTCCACCCTGAAGCGAAATAATGGGACCGCCATGCAATGGAGAATGAATCGAATACAGTAGTAACCGATGCGCCAGATCATGAATCAGGAACAGATGGTGGATTAGCGGTGTGTTTCAAAATAGCTCAATAACCCTGATATGAGCTGGCCGGTTAGCTGGTCGCTTTTGGAGGCAACAGTCCCGTGTCTGATTTTACAGAGGGTGTTTTGGGAGGGCATTTCCTTAATGACAAACTCCATCTCCAGGAACAGATCTGCTGCTTTTTCGCGAAACAGGTATTTTTTTTCCGTGAAGCTTCTGTCCAGCTTCAATGCGACAATTGCCCCCTCACAAGCAATGTGACCGCTCTCAGACAGGCTGAAGCCGTTTTCCGCAAACCAGGCGGCCAATTTCTCATCAACCCGCCTGGCGATTCCATTATCCTTCACCCCGGTGAGATTGATGACCGGATTCAGGCTCAAGCTCTGATAATTGTCTAATTTAAAGCCCGGCTGCGCCCATGCCCAGTTCAGCTCCATTACCTCGACCATTCCGGTATAATCATCAATCAATCGTTCCGGTGGCTCAAAATAAAGTCGGCCGCCCGACGTGCCATTGCCGAGGCATCCGCATAGAAAATATAAAACCACTATCACTGCCGCGCGAACAAGCGCTTTAAATTTTATCATGCTCTCCTTACCGCTCCTGTGCCGACGGTGCTTTAAATTGTTATATTTTCCCCCCTTTGTCAAGCAGATTAAAGATGTCCGCTCCGTGCCGCACCCGTGGTGTTTCCATCGCCGCGCCGCCCCGCTTCCGCAATTTCATTCGGGCGCATAGCGCCACTGCGAACCCTCCTTGGTGTCTTCAATGATTATCCTGGCGTTCATTAGACACCGGCGGATTCCGTCGGCCTCTTCCCACTTATTCTGCCGCCGGTACTTGTTCCTCAGGGCCAGCAGCCCTTCAACAAGCGGAGCAAGACACTCGGCAGCTTGCCTCGTCGCGTCGGTGATGCCGGTTCCCAGCGCTATAATCATATCCCTCAAAATTTCCCGCGCCTGGGAAATGAATTCCTGGCTCTCCAGCTCCTCCTGCGCCTTCCAGATGAGACCATCCAGTTCCAGCATGGCGTTGACTGACTTTTCCGGCACGCGGCTGTTCGTCCCTTCTTGGAAGGTTCGCTGCAGGTGATGTACATTATCCCAGAAGGAAGCATCCGGCGCGGAAGTCGCCGGCGGCGCAAACGGTTCCGCGGATTGCCGCGGGAAGGCATCCCCGATCAGAGGTCCCTTAAGCAGGCCGGCCGGATAGGTATGGCCCCTTTCAAAATATCTCCGGGCGCCGGCCATGAGCAGGCAGGCCCGGCCGATGCCCCGTACGGCAAAAACATCTTTGTCAAGGTCGATCAGGCATGCGGTATGCTCATCCAGGCCTAGAACGGCGATGTCGGCAGGAAGCTGTTCCGCCAGCGCTTTAAACCGGGGTTCTCCCATATAGCAGAAGCGGGTATCGTGATTGCCTCCCTCGGCATTGTTCCAGTGGGGCACCACGACCAGTTTGAAGCCGAACGACCCGAGAATGTCGGTCCCTTCGATCCAGTGGAGCGGCTCTCCCACCTTGTAAATTTCATACACCGGCAGCGTAAACCGCCCCACCGTCAGCGCGGCGGCGCTTGCGGCCACCAGGCATCCACCGCGAACGACGCGAGCGATAATGATCTCCGGAATGGGTGTGAGCCGCCACTGGCGAACCGCGTAAGTCGGGCTTCCGGGTCCGATGAGGAAATAATCGGCCTCGCGCAGCGAGCGAAAAGCCATTTCAGCCTCATAGGCAGAGACGGTCGCGGCGGATTTGTAGGTAACCACCGACAAAGGGTGGTTAATATGGGTTTTGAAATAATCCACCGCCCTCTCAGAAAGCTGGTCGGCATTAAGCTGAAATCCTGCCGGCGTATCGATGAAAACCGCCCGGGCTGACCCCCCGCATCGGTTGAGCAGTTCCTTATGCACCTCCACCATGGTGGAGGTCATTTCGCCCGATCCCATCAAAGCAATAATTCCCGACGCAGACTCCATGGGCAACTCTTCAGATGAGGCTGCAGCATGGTGCAGACGCCGCAACTATATGAAAACCGGAACCGCATGTCAAATTAAAAGCCCCTATGCCGTATGCTGCATGATGGGACGTTACTTTGCCTCTTGATCAAATAATTTCAGGTATTCGCCGTATCCCTCTTTATCGAGATCTTCTTTGTGGATGAATCGAAGCGACGCCGAGTTAATGCAGTAGCGAAGACCCGTGGGAGCAGGCCCATCGGGAAACACATGCCCCAGGTGGGAATCGCCGTGCCTGCTCCTTACCTCTGTCCGCTCCATGAAAAGGCTGCTGTCCCGGTGCTCAGTCGTATTGTCCGGATCCAAGGGGCGTGTAAAGCTCGGCCAGCCGGTGCCTGAATCAAACTTGTCCAGGGAACTGAAGAGCGGTTCCCCGGATACAACATCAACATAAATTCCTTCTCGCTTATTTTCCCAATATTCATTGTCAAATGCCGGCTCGGTTCCCTTCTCCTGGGTTACCCGGTACTGTATGGGGGTTAGCTGCTCCCTGATTGACGCATCAGGCGGCTTACGATATTTCCTCGATCCTTCTGTTGGCTGATTTTTTATCATTGTGCTTCCACGGGTTTTTTCCAGATATTCATCCCGTCCGGAGTTTGACCGGTAATGGCCATAGTGCCGGGGATTTTTTTTGTAATAGCCCTGATGGTATTCCTCCGCCGGGTAAAAGGTTGTAGACTTGATGATGGCCGTTGCCAGGGGTTTGTCGTATCGTCCCGAGGCTGCGAGCTGCGCCTTTGATTTTTCAGCCAGCATTCTCTGTTCGTCGTTATGATAAAAAATAGCGGTTTTGTACTGCGCGCCCCGGTCGACAAACTGGCCTCCGCCATCGGTGGGGTCAATCTGCATCCAGAATAGATCAAGCAGCTCAGGGTAGCTTATCCGTTCCGGATCGTAGGTAATCTGCACCGCCTCCCGGTGTCCGGTTCCGCCCGCCGACACCTCTTCGTAGGAGGGATTTTCTTTAAACCCGCCGGTGTAACCCGAAATGACTTCCACCACACCGGGTAGTTTTTCAAAAGCCGCTTCCACACACCAAAAGCATCCGCCGGCAAAGGTCGCCTTTTCACAAGCGCCTTTTTTCTTTGAAATGTTCCGGGTGCCGGCGGTTTCGCCGGTGCCGGCTTCATGCGTACCGGACGCGAAGACAATGCCGATCCGGTAGTTGAGTATAAGCGAAAGCGCTATGATACTCCATCGCGAGGGTTTCATAGCTTAAACCTCCTGCGCCATCAGGCAAGGTAACTTTTAGAACAAAATTTAGAATATTGCATCCGGCTTGTCAAGCATGGTCGAAGGCTTGTATTCTAGGTTCGGATGCTGAATGCTCAAGATGCGGGGCGAGATGAGGGGAACTCCGATTGCAGGGAACAGGCTGGATTTTCACATATCGGGATCTGACAATTTTCTTTCTCAGATATGTGTTTACGACCGGTAGGAGCGGCTTTCAGCCGCGAATGCA
>CAYWLT010000007.1:0-23347 GCA_964459295.1 uncultured Thermodesulfobacteriota bacterium | reverse complement strand
TGCACTGTAATTAACATCAGCCTCAATGGGGCCGGCCTGGCTTTTTATGCGCGTGAAACCATGCAGAAGGATTCAAGGCTTTCCCTTAAGTTGTTTGCGCTGGGGGGGAAGGCAACCATCACCGTGGACGGGGTGGTCAGCTGGGTGAAGGCGGGAAAGAAGGATTATCTGTGCGGGATCAAGCTGCTTGAAGCGCTGGATCATGTTAAACAGACGGTGCTTGGCCTGTGCTGATTATATGCAATAAAATGGGAGGGGCTTTTCTCCGGGGCATCGCCGTTTATTCATAGTCTTGCATACCAGCACCCCAGCGCATACGCGGCGGGTTTTTTTTTGCTCCGCGCATAATTCCCGGTCCGGCTGATATCACTGCAGACAATCTCGTCGCTTGCCGGGTGGTAACCGTTTTTTGCAAACCGGGCGCGGGCTTGAAAATTTGTTTACCTGTTTATCGTTATATGCTATAGGATAAGCCCCGAAAGAAAGCGGAGGTGCCTTATGAAAAAGGCGGCACGGTTTTTGTTCGCGGGCATGATCATTGCCGGTGGGTGCAGCACCACCAAAAGCCCCATCCTGTATCCTAATGAACATCTTATCACTGTCGGTGCCGAACAGGCCAACCGGGACATCGAGGAATGCTGCAGGCTGGCAGACAGCTACCTCAATTCGCAGAAAACCGGGGAGATGACCAAAAAGGCGGTTGAAAGCGGTGTGATTGGCGCCGCTTCCGGGGCGGCTGCCGGATCGATATTCGGCCACGCCGGAAGAGGGGCCGCCGCCGGGGCGGCGGCCGGGGCGGCGGCAAGCGTTACCCACTCGCTGTTCCGCGTGAAGGACCCTGACCCGGTTTTTATGAATTATGTGAACCGCTGCCTGGGAGACCGGGGGTATCAGACGCTCGGCTGGGAATGATGATACCCGCTTTTGCGCCGACGGAAAAGTGTTATCATCCGGCGGGTCGCATAAACTTGTGGATGTTGTCCGCGCGGATGTTTTTATCTGTCGGGGATTTCCCCTGATGGTAACCGCATACCCTTAAACCTGTTCCGCATGGAGTGTGCGGAAAGGAAGCATGAGGAGCTTACAAGTATGAGCAATAATGACCCGATGATAAGTATCGATGCGTTTCCACCGGCGCAAATCGCCGAGAAGGCGGAAAATGTCGGCGTTACCAAGGCCAACCTGGATTTTTGGACCCTTTTTGTCCTGGCCATCCTGGCGGGCGCCTTTATTGCGCTGGGGGCGGTTTTTTCCACAACCGTAACCGCGGGCGCTGAAGGCAATGTTTATTTCGGCCTGGGCCGGCTGCTGGGAGGGCTCACCTTTAGTCTCGGCCTGATTCTGGTGGTCCTGGCGGGGGCCGAGCTCTTTACCGGCAACAATCTCATTGTCATGGCCTGTGTCAGCGGCAGGGTCACGGTGCGCCAGCTCCTGCGCAACTGGATCATCGTCTACCTGGGAAACTTCGTCGGTGCCATCGCCACCGTTTATATCATGCTGCTCTGCCGGCGCTACATGTTCGGCAAGGGCATTATATGGCTGAACGCCATGACCATTTCCAACGCCAAATGCGGCAAACCGTTTATAGACCTGTTCATGCTGGGGGTCATGTGCAACGCGCTGGTGTGCCTGGCGGTGTGGCTGTGCATGGGCGCCCGAAGCACCACCGATAAAATCCTTTCCATTGTTTTCCCCATCACCGCTTTCGTTGCCTGCGGGTTTGAGCATTCCATTGCCAACATGTACTACATCCCCGGGGCCATTTTGGCCAAGCAGTGGATGCCTCCGGAAGCCTGGCAGATGGCGGGAAAAGTGGCGGCGGACTTTCCCAATCTTACCTGGTATAATTTTTTCTTTGTCAATATCATTCCTGTGACCCTGGGTAACATCGTGGGCGGCTCATTACTGGTGGGTTTCGTTTATTGGTTTGCCTATCGGCGCAAACACGGCTGGGAGATTCGTTTCTAAAGTAGGGAGGCATTAATTATTTTTCACATCGGCGACAAAGAAAGCACCTGCCTCTTGAGCAGGTGCTTTCTTTCGATATAGCCGCAGTGGTCATGCGCTGTCGTTACCGAACCATTGTTTTTTATTCCACTATCCTTTGAATCATGGGCAGCGCGTCATCGATCATTTCCTTAATCCAATCTTCAAACTCCTCGTTTCTTTCCATTGCGATCACGATGGCCGGGCTCCACAGGTAATACAGGTGTACCAGCTCCCGGCCTTCGGCGGTTCGGCTCAACACCTTGTCGCGGAAGTTCCTCAGAAGAATGGTTTCGTGTGCGTACCTGCCGTAGAGTTTCTCGGACAGACATCCGGTGGTAGTGGAGGTGGTGGATGATGATGATGGCGTGCTGGTAGTTGAGGACGATATACTTGATGTTGTGGTTGACAGGGAGGAGGTGGTGGTAGTTGATGATCCCTGCCCCTGCTGAGATATGGTGATGGTATGAGCGCCCATTTGAGCATCGTACACAATACCGCTCGCGCATCCCACCGTTGTATCGAAATCGTCTATTCCTTGGAAAGTGATTTCACTGCTTCCGGCTGCCAGGCCTTGAAAGGTCACTCGGGCTATGATTACATCGCCGCCGGCGTCGGGCGCGACACAACTAAATTGTAAAAGTACCAGCGTATATGAGCCCGGTCCGTATGGATCTTCCCTTTGGCTGGTCGCCTCCGGATCCCAGAGACCCGCTAACCCTGGACAGCAGTGGGGGTTGCCTTGAGTCCCAGTCGCATCACCATCATACGCTTCGACGCTTACCAGACGCAGCCGGGCCGGATCGTAAAACATCTCAAAACCGCTGGTTATAATTTTTTCAGGGATATCGGCGGCCCAAACGTCGATTGCAAACGTCTTGCCGACGCCAAGCGTCCACGATGCATCAAAAGTTTTCAGGCTTCCCGAGCCACCGCCCGGATTGCCCGGCTCCAAAAAGTCCGTGGCGTATTCCGCTCCGAACGCGGGGATGATGAGCCAGGTTCCAATTAATGTAAGCAGCGCTGTCCAGGCAAAAATTTTCATAACCTCTCCGTTATTACAGGGCTAATGCCATAAACTATATCAGGAAAGAGGTTATTTCGCAATCGGAACAGAAATTATATGCCGGGAGTACCCTTTGCGGCCATGCATAATGCATGAGACAGGTAAAAACTCGTCGGCAAAATAACCGCTATTGCTTGGGGAAAATGCAACCGAAAGAGGAAACTCTAAGTTTCGAGCTTCATCAACGAATTTTAGAATTTTAAGGGCGTCCCCTTTTATTTTTCTCCACAGCGAGCTGTTGATTGCCTGTGGATAAGTTAAGGATCGAGGAGAAAGAAAGGCGATTACTATTGGCGATTTAGCACTTTGCTCAAATCCTGACCATGGGAGAGAGCCAATAAAAACAAATGGTTAAGAAGAATCGGCGGCAGGCGGTCCGGAAGCAGCCGGTGGTTTTCTTTTTTATACCCAAGATATCCACAATCATCGTGAAAGGGTCAATACCTAGTGGGAGGGTGTCACCTGCACCATGGATTTTTCTTGCACCGGTTCGTAAGGAAAAATTTTCAAACTTCAAAAAATTTGCCTTGCGTCTTTAACCTGTTATTTATGAGATACCCAATGAATTGTATAAAGCGGTAAAAATATTATCGACGAGCTTATAAAAATCAATCAAAGGTCAGCGCATGCATTATTAAATTGCATTTGCACGGGATCAAAAATAGCGATTCTTCGGACTGGAAAGTGGAACACTGAGTCCTCCCTTCAACTCCCATCACCCGATGTCAAAAATCTCCACCTTCATCGTGGCCAGGTCTAACACGGCGGCGGTGGCCCTTCCGCTCAGCCAGCCCCCGCCCTCTCCGGGATTGATAATCAGGGTCCTGCCGCTCTTGACGTCGATCTCATGGGTGTGCCCGTAGATAATCACATCCACTTTTCCCCCCGCGGTTAATGCTTCGATGCAGCATGGCTCGTGCATAAGCACAAACCGCTTGCCGCCGTATTCGCACTGGTGCGGTCCCGCGCCGATGCTGCCGAGCGGGCTGAAGGTCTGCTGCAGACCGATCCGCTCGCCGTCATTATTGCCGAAGATGGTGACCATGCCGCAGGTGAGCTTCGAGAAATCGAGCGCGGTAAAGGGAGATATAATGTCACCCGCGTGAAACACCTTTTTCACTCCCCGCCGGTTGAAGAGCGCCACCGCCTGCGCTATCGCCTTCCGGTTGTCGTGGGTATCCGATATGATTCCCACCGGGCTGCTTGTCTCTATGTCCGCCGCCTCATGTGCCATACAATCCGGTCCCTCACAGGGTGACCTGCCTGACCGATATGACGTTTTCCAGTTGTGCAAGCCGGCGCAGCACCGCATCCCCCATCGGCTCATCCACGTGGATAAGTGAAATGGCCACGCCTCCGGCTTTCTGCCTGCTTAAGTGCATCTTGGCAATATTGATCCCCCTGCTCCCCAGCGCCTCGCCGATGGCGCCGATCACCCCGGGCTTGTCATGGTTGTGCATGAGCAGAATGGTGCCCTCGGGTTCGGCCTCGGTCAGGAAGCTGTCAACCCGCACGATGCGCGGGTCTCCCCAGCCGAAGAGGGTGCCTGCGACGGAGTGCTCATCTTCTTTGGTCCTGGTGCGCAGGGTGATCAGGCTGGTGAAGCCTTCGGAGTCCCGGGTCGTGACCTCGCTGACCTTGATTCCCCGCTCTTTTGCGATGGGAGCGGCATTGACATAATTAACCCCCTCGGCCAGCGCCCGCTCCAGAATCCCCTTCAAGAGGCAGATGGTGATCGGGGCGGGATCATACGCGGCGACCTCCCCGCTGTACTCCACGGTAACCTCCTGTATGCTGCCCTCGGTGATCTGCGCCTGGAAACTGCCCATCTTTTCCGCCAGGCTGAGGTAGGGCCTGACCCGCTCCAGCATCTCCGGGCTCACCGAAGGAAGGTTGACCGCGTTGGTAACAATCCCCTTCTCCAGGTAATCCTTGACCTGCCGGGCAATCGCTTCCGCCACCCGGGCCTGCCCCTGGGTGGTGGAGGCGCCCAGGTGGGGGGTGGCAATGACCTCATCCAGGCCGACCAGGGGATTTTCCTCCGGCGGCTCATGCTCAAACACATCGAGCGCGGCGCCGGCAACGATGCCCTCTTTGATGGCATCATAGAGATCCCGCTCGTTGATGATCCCTCCCCGCGCGCAGTTGATGATGCGCACCCCTTTTTTCATTTGCTTGAATGCTCGCGCATCGATCAGGTTTCGGGTGAAGTCGGTAAGCGGGGTATGGACGGTAATGTAATCGGACCGGGCAAGCAGCTCCTCAAACGTCACCCGGTCACCTCCCCGTTTGGCCATGGCTTCCTCGGTGAGAAAGGGATCAAACGCGATCACCCTCATTTTCAATCCCCGGGCGCGGTCCGCCACCACCTGGCCGATATTGCCCAGGCCGATGATGCCCAGCGTCTGATCGAACACCTCAACGCCCATGAATTTCTTTTTTTCCCACTTGCCCGCCTTGAGCGAGGCGGCGGCCTGGGGAATGTGACGGGAAAGCGCCAGGAGCAGGCTCAGGGCATGCTCCGCGGTGGTGATGGCATTGGCCCCCGGCGTGTTCATCACCACGATCCCCCGCCGGCTCGCGGCATCAACGTCGATGTTATCGTAGCCGATGCCCGCCCGGCCGATGACCTTGAGGCGAGGGGCCGACTCCATAACCGACGCGGTCACCGTGCTGGCGCTGCGGACGATAAGCCCGTCGTAGCCGGCTATTGTCCCTTTGAGTTCGTCAGGCGACAGGGAGGCATAGACATCCGCCGTTACCCCGCCCTTTCCGGAAAAGATTTCAACGCCTTCCTTCTCCAGGCCGTCCGCGATAAGCACTTTCATACCCGACCCCCCTTATTGTTTCGCGAAGTAATGGCGCACTACACCGCCTGCAGCTGCAAGCTCTGCCTGAAGGGTTTAATCGTGGATGATGACATGGGGAAAATAACGGCGCTCCGCCTTGCGGCGGAAGCGATCATTCGTCAAACGAATACTGCACCTTTTGAAAGGAGGACCTGAACGCCCGCACCTCGCTGTTGACCGAACGCGACTCCCTGAGGCACTTTCTAATCAACGCCGCAATCGTCTCCATCTCCCCCTCCTTCATGCCGAAGCGGGTCATCTCCTGGACGCCGATGCGTATGCCCGCGGGGTTGGTCACCTTTTCCAGCGGCTCGAAGGGAAGAAGATTCATGTTGAGGATGATGTCATTCTCTTTCAGTATGCGGGCCACCTCGTTGCCGCCGCCGAGTTCCGACACGTCGATGGCGACCTGGTGCGACTCGGTGAAATCGAATTCCCCGGCCTGAACATTAAACCCCATGTCGGAGAGACTCCGGGCCAGCGTCTTGGCATTGGCAATGGTCTGCGCGGCGTACCCCTCGGCGAAGGCAAACATCTCGCAGGTGCTGATGGCCAGTGAGACCAGGGTATCCAGATGATGGTTGGATGAAGAACCGGGAAAGGCACCCTTATCGATCTTCCACCAGTCCCTGGTGTTCATGTTGCTCATGATCAGTCCGCGCTGCGATCCGAAATAGGTTTTGTGGGTGCTGGCGGTCATAATGTCCGCCCCCTCGGCGAGCGGGTCCTGGAAGCATTTTCCAGCGATCAGGCCGAGCACATGGGCGGCGTCATAGATAACCGTGGTCCCGTTGTCGCTGCATACCTTCCGCAACTCACGCACCGGCTCCGGGAACAGGAAAAGGCTCTTGCCCAGGACGAGCACCTTGGGATGCAGCTTGTTGACCAGCCTTTCCGTCCCCTCGCAATCGATGTGGTAGCCGTCGGGGGTGAGGGGAAAGTCAACGATATTTTTGGTGTACTTGCCCACCGACCCCGATTTGTGGTGGCTGATGTGACCTCCCCCCGCGGTGGAGTTCACCATCACCACGTCCCCGGGTGCTATATACTTGCTGAAAACCGCGTCATTGGCGATGGTGCCGCTTATGGGCCGCACCTCCATGTGCTGGCAGTTGAAAAGGGTCTTCAGCTGCTGCTTGATCCAGCTCTCTATCTCATCGATCTTGTCGGTTCCCTGGTAGTAGCGCTCGCCGGGATGGCCTTCCGCGTAGCGGTGGGCAAAATCGGAGCCCATCACCGCGCGGGCGCGCTCGCTCATCACGTTTTCGCTGGCGATGAGGTTGATGGTGTTGAGACGCCACTCGTTCTGCTGCCCGACCACCTCTTCAATCCACTTCACGTTTCGCTCTTGCATCGCTTTCAAGTCCTTACCTCTTAAAAATTGTTAATGGTGCTGGATCCTCTTCCTGATTCTCCATACCGCCGCTGCCGCAGTACTACCACTTTTTATCAGGAGAGACAATGTGCGCCGGTTGCGCGGAGGGGGATGCCGTAATCATCCCTCCCGGATCATTCCGTTTCTTCGGCCGCATCCATTTCCCGCACGTGCTTTTTAGCCAGGTCCTCAACCGCACGGGCCTTTCCGATCGGCCTTTTTATCTCGTTGGCCGCATCGCGCCCTACCTGTTCGGTAAGCGCTTCGATGCCGCTTTTCTCTTCTCGCTCACCCGGTTTTTGCGTACAGCCCGGCCCGCCGGCCAGGCAGAACAGGACAATCATGAGACCCATGATCATCTTATGCATGGCAACCTCCCCACCCGGCAGCCGCGCCAATGCGCCGGAACGGGCCGCTTACTGATAGCAGCCGGCTACTTCCATCTCTCTCCCCTCCCGCACCGCAGAATACTTCTGCCAGAGGGCGGCATCAATCTTCTTCAAACTCGAACCGGTCGCGGAAGAGCGGTATCGGGCGCGTTGTCCGGGTCCGCCGTTGTATATGGCATAGGCGGCCCGGGGCAGATTGTCAATGCCGCCCTCAAGCTTATCCTCGCCCTTGGCGATGGCGTAGTCCCGCAAGTAGTGGAGCAGTATTTCACATCCGGCGCGGCCGTTGTAGCGGATGTCTCGGTACAGCCCCTCGACATCATACACGCCGCGCCACACCCGCGGATTCACCTGCATCAGTCCCACCGAACTGGCTGCGGACACGAGCGGGACAACCGCGTCTCCCTTGCGGACAAACTGTCGCCAGCAGCTTTCCTGCCAGGCGGTTGCCAGAACCAGGTCGCGGTACACCTGCGCATACGGATCGCCGAGGGGATGCTTGGCAAGCGCCTCTTCCCCGAGGTTCACCAGCAGGGTTTTTACCAGTTCCAGGTACGCGGTAAGCTCACTTTCCCGGGGCACCCACGCGTTGAGTTTTGCGACCGGGTCGGGTTCCTCCGTCGCCCATGCGGTTGCAAGCAGCCATGATCGGAGCGGCATCATGAAATCAAAAAAATGCGGCGGGGCCAGGTTTTCATCAGGCGCGCGTTGGACGGTCGTGATCGGAGAAACCACCGGTTGCGGAAGGGGATCTCCGAAACCAAACAGGCGGCGGAGCTCCGGGTCCACCCCGGTGTCGTAGGCCAGCGGATCCTCCCGGCTGTCCGGGTCGGCGATGCGGGCAACCGCGCGCATGCCATCATCGGTCACCTGGTAATTAAGCGCCTTCTCCTGCGCGGTCAGCGCGGCGAGCACCCCGCCCGCGGTGACAAAAATTTCCAGATCGGGACCCGGCGCCGAGTCGGTATCGCGGGACAACTCCAGAGCGACCGGCCGCAGCCGTTTCCAGGTGCGCATAAACAGCCCCGGCACCGGATCAGGCGAGGTGGGTTCAGCGATCTCTTCCGCCTCGACCAGCTCATAGCGGGCATTCAGCAGCACGGCGCTTACCCCGCGCTGCTGCTCCCGGGAGCGGTTGCGCCCCAGCCGCTTGCTTACGAAGGTTACAAAGGCATCCCAGCGCTTCAGCCGCTCTTCCCGCGCCGCACCGATCCCCGCCGGAACTTTGGGGACGGAAGGCAGCGGTTCGATCGCCATGGACATTTTTAGGGCCAGGTTGAACATAAAAACCCGCGGCTGACCAAAGCTGACCGACCGGAGCGTTTGATCAACCCTCTCGCGGCCGCCGGGCAGCAGCGCGGCGAGCAGGCCGACAACGCGGTCAACCAGCGGCCCGCAATCGACGGACGCCTTCTCCAAGCGCTCGCTGATCAGCCTGCCTGCCGCATCACCCACGGCCGGCACCAATGCGCCCCGGTGCTCCCGGTCGGAAAAGGCCGCTTCCACTACCTTAAAACCAAGCCGGCGGCCGGCGGCTTCCAATCTCGGCTGCATCAGCAGCGTGGCCTGACCCCGCCACCGCCGCGGATCGACGCAGGCGGCTTCTCCCGCGCCTGCGTACAGCACATCGGCCTCACAGGTGAGGCGGAGCATTTTTCTGCGGGCATCCAGTTTTGGCCGGCTCAGGTAAAACCGGCAGATCGTCTCATCGGCAACAAACGTGCAGGTGCCCTCCGGTCCATTAAAAAGCTGCTCTTTAACCGCCCGTTCGATCCACCGGAGCGGCAGGCGCAAGGGTATGGCCACGTCCACCGCCCGGCGGGCGGCAGAGGCGCAGCGCCCTGAAGCAAGGATCAGGCCGACCACCGGAAGAACCGCCACCGCCATCCATCTGATCGCGCCGCGGCGGCGATGTTCGTGCCGCCGCGCGCCGGTGCGGCCACGCCCCGCCGCCTGCCGGGGCGATCTGTCAGAAAGCAACCGGATGAAAAAATGACCTATCACCGCTTTTGACTGCATTTGAATAAGGGCGCATCGCGGCAGCCTAGCCGCGGTCCGGATCCATTTTAAATACCGGAACGGGCGCCCGTTTGTGCTCGGAGTGCCTGATAAGCCGCTCAACCCGCCGGCGGACGCCGGGGGATATATCCTCATCGCGCCCCGCAGCCAGGGCGGTGAGCGCGTGATCCAGCCGGGCATAGGAAATGTTCAGCTCACCCTCGTCGGTCTGGCCGGGCAGCAGTCCCGCCGAAGGAGGCTTGTCGATGATGGGCGCGGGGAGCCCGAGCTGCACGGCCAGATCCCGGACCTGGCTTTTGAGCATGTCACCCAGCGGCAGGAGATCGGCCCCGCCATCGCCATGCTTGGTAAAGTAGCCCACCGCAATCTCGCTTCTATTGCCGGTGCCGGCAACCAGGTACTGCCGGTGGCCGGCAAAGTAATAGAGGGTCAGCATGCGCAAGCGGGGCTTCAGGTTGGCGGTTACCATCCGGTTCGCGGGAGGAAGCAGGGTGAGCAGCAGATCGAATACGGGTGTCAGGTCGATCGTCAGGGTCTCCAGCCCCAGGTGATCGGCAACCAGGCGCGCATGGTCCACGTCCAAATGGTCGCTGTGGCAGGGAAGCACCAGCCCCAATACGCGCGGACGAAGCGACCGCAGGGCAAGGGCGGCCACCACGGCGGAATCAAGGCCGCCGCTCAGACCCAGCACGATCCCCCTGGCGCCCGCCTCATCCACCTGTTTCTTAATCCAGGAGCTCACTGCATTGATCATATCCATGGTCCTGCGCCCGCGAGGGCCCGCCGGCAGGCGGTTGAAAAAGCAGTAGGGCAGGCTGATAAAGCGCGCGGAATAACTGGTGGCTCAAGGGAAGGGCTTTTGCGCCACAACCGGATTATTCTACCACCATTGAGCCGGTCTGCAACCACTTTTACCCGGGGATACCGCAGGCAAACGGCGCCGCCTGAATTTTCACCCGTCCTCTATAAAATTGAAAGGTAGCGGTCAAGCTCATAGTTGGTAACCTGGACGCGAAACTTGTCCCACTCGATCTTTTTATTCTCGATGAAATTCTCAAAAACATGATCCCCCAGGCATTCTTTCAACAGCGGGCTCTTTTCCGCCACCTTAATCGCCTCCCAGAGGTCCTCGGGCAACTGTCCGATTTTCAGCCGCGTCCGCTTTTCGGGGGACATGGCATAGACGTTTTCCTCTATGGGCGGGGGCGGGGTCAGTTTCTTCTCAACGCCGTCAAGACCAGCGGCCAGCATCACGGAGAATGCCAGATAGGGATTGCAGGCGGGGTCGGGGGAGCGGTACTCAAGCCGGGTCGCCTTTTCCTTGCCCGGTTTATAGACCGGGATGCGGATGAGGTCCGACCGGTTTCTCTGCGCCCAGGAAATATACACCGGCGCCTCATAGCCCGGCACCAACCGCTTATAGGAGTTAACCCACTGGCTGGTAACCAGGGTTATGGCGCGGGCGTGCAAAAGCAGTCCGGCCAGATAGCTTCTCCCCACCGGGGAAAGATGATACCGATCCTCGGCGTCAAAGAAGGCATTGACATCACCTTTGAAGAGAGACTGATGGACGTGCATGCCGCTGCCGTTTTCACCGAATATGGGCTTGGGCATAAAGGTGGCATAGACCCCGTGGCGCAGGGCAATTTCCTTGACCACCAGCCGGTAGGTCATGGCATTATCCGCCATGGTGAGGGCATCGGCGAAGCGCAGGTCGATTTCATGCTGGCTTGAAGCAGCTTCATGATGGCTGTACTCCACCGGTATGCCCATTTCTTCCAGGGTGAGCACGGTTTCCCTGCGCAGATCGCTTGCCGCGTCCAGCGGGGTCAGATCAAAGTAGCCGCCGCGATCCAAAACTTGCGGAACGCCTTCAGAACTCTTGAAATAAAAAAATTCCAGTTCCGGCCCGACATAAAAGGTGAAACCCTTGTCAGCCGCTTTCTTCAGGTTCTTTTTCAGCACCCACCGCGGGTCGCCTTTGTAGGGTGTGCCGTCAGGCTCCACCACATCACAGAACATCCGGGCCACCGCTTTTTCCTTCGGCCTCCAGGGCAGGACGACAAAGGTATTGGGATCGGGCAGGGCAAGCATATCACTTTCATCAATGCGCGCAAAGCCTTCAATGGAAGATCCGTCGAATCCCATGCCTTCATTGAGCGCCCCCTCAAGCTCATCAGGAGTGATGGAAAAGCTTTTCAAGAAACCCAGGATGTCGGTAAACCAGAGCCTGATAAACCGCACATCCCGTTCCTTGACCATCTTTAAGACATACTCCTTATCTTTCTTTTCCACCCCTGAGCCTCCTTTGCCGGCTTTATGCATATCTGAAAAAAACGGTTGCATTTATTTGGGCATGCTACAGCAGCCCTTTCACCTTCAGGTACTCGGCGTTTAAAATAGCCGCCCCCGCCGCTCCCCTGACGGTATTATGGCTCAAAACGGTAAACTTGTAATCGAGCACCGGGCACGCTCGTATTCTTCCCACCACGCAGGCCATGCCGCCGCTCGCGTCCCGGTCATAGCGGGGCTGGGGCCGGTTATCCTCATCCCTCACCACGATGGGCCGGGGAGGGGCGAACGGCAGGTTCAGTCCCCCCAGGGGATTGAACTCCTCAACCGTCCGGATCAGCTCGTCCCGCGAAGCCTTGTTTTTCAGCTCGACGCTCACGCTCTCCAGGTGGCCGTCCTTGACATGGACGCGGTTGCAGGAAGCGCTTACTTTAATGTCCGCGAAGGCAAACCTGTCTCCATCCAGGCCGCCCAGCAGCTTCAAAGTTTCGATTTCCATTTTCGCTTCCTCGCCCCCGATGAAGGGAATCACATTGTCGATGATATCGAGTGAGGCAACCCCCGGATACCCGGCGCCGCTCAAGGCCTGCATGGTGGTGACCATGATTTTGCTTACCCCGTATTTCTTGTGGAGCGGGGCCACCGCCAGCACCAGCCCGATGGTTGAGCAATTGGGGTTGGTCACGATATATCCCCCGCTTCGGTTTTTCTTTTTCTGCCGCTCAATGACCGCGGTGTGGTCGGCGTTGACCTCGGGGATGAGCAGCGGCACATCCTCAACCATGCGGTGGTTCTTGGAGTTGCTGCTCACCACGTATCCCGCCCTGGCAAACGCTTCCTCAATGGGGCCGGCGACCCCGGCATCCAGCGCGGAAAACACCAACCGGCAGTCCAGATCCGGCTTGCATTCCTTCACCATCATGCCCGCCGCTGCCGCCGGAATGTCGCTTTCCAGCTTCCACTTGCCTGCCGCCGCCTCTCCATAGGTTTTGGCGGCGCTGCGCTCCGACGCCGCCAGCTCGGATATCTCAAACCAGGGGTGGTTTTGCAGGAGAAGGATGAATCGCTGCCCCACCATGCCGGTGGCTCCCAGAATACCTATCTTTATTTTCTCCACGTCGCAACTCCTCGTATGGTTGGTATGGCTGCCGGAAGGTCACCTCGCGGCCAGGTCTTGTACCCCCTGATAGATGATGTCAAACAGTTCCTGGATACACTTTACCTCGATGCAGGAAAAGGCAATCCTTACATCGGTCGCGTCAACCGCGATCACCCCGACCTCATAGCGTTCAAGCAGATGCAGGCGCAAGGCCTCGGCATTGACCGATTTCAACCGCAGGCACATGAAGTAGCCGGAGTTGAAGGGGTAATAGGTCCAGGCATCGCTGTACTTTGCATTGCCGAGAACCTCTTTCACCCTGCGGGCGCGGGCTTTCATCACCTCATATTTTTCCCTGGCCTCGCCCGCAAATTCCTTGGACTCCAGCGCCTTCAGCACCAGCGTCTGCGAGAGGTGCGGGCTGTTGGAAATACCCCCCCTGATGGCGCCCATGGTTTTCTTCTCCAGCGCCCCGTAGATAGCATCCTTGTTGGAGCGGCCGCCGATGCCATAGGTAATAAATCCCACGCGAAATCCCCAGACGTACTGCTCCTTGGTGGCGCCGTCGAGCTTGACGGCAAGTATATTTTCATCCAGGTTGACCGTGTGCGCGAAGAGCGATTCCCTCATCGCCTCGTCATCATAGAACAGGCCGAAATAGGCGTCATCATGGACTACCACCAGCCGCCTTCCCCGGGTGGCATTATCCTTAAGCGCCGCCGCGATATCATCGGCCTCCCGCCGGGTGATGGAGTAGCCGGTGGGATTGTTGGGGAAGTTGAGCAGGACCAGCGCCTTGCCCTTCTCCCCGGCTGCCTCATCGAGCGCCTTCCGCAGCCCGCTGCCATTGAACCCGTTTTTCTCATTGTACAGGGGGAATGTTTTAAAGGTTGCGCCCAAACGTTCGCCGAAAATGAGCCGGTAATTTCCCCAGAGCTTGTCGGGCAGCACAATGACATCACCCGGATCCACAAACAGGTCGCCCACCAGGCTCAGCCCATGGGTGATGGCACTGGTGACCACCGGCACGCTGAACTGCTTTCCTTGCAGGCCGGGGTTGTCGGCAAGCAGCTTTTCCCGCCACCGGTTGCGCAGCTCCGGCTTGCCGGAGGCGGGAGCGTAGGTAAGGGCATCATTGGGGGCGATCGGGTCTATATATTTCCTGATGCAGGGCAGGTGCATGGCCACGCCGTTCTCGGTGGCCATGCCGATGGTGGCGTTGAATTTTTTTGCCTTGACCTTTGCCTCGGCGCTCTGGGTCAGGATGCCTTTGGGAAAGAAGAGCTTCTTCCCCCGCTCCGACAGCATGTCCGGAATCGCAGGGTTTTCTTTCAGTAACTGGCTGTTCAACTCTTCAGCCAAGGGGTTCATAAACACTCCTGATTAAACTATAGGCTGCCGATTGAAGGCAGCCCTTTTACCACATTCCGTGTAATAAAACAAATAAAATAAAAGAGAGCGGCACGCTCAGCAGAACATGCCGCTCTCTTTTCCGCCCGCGCTATGCCGCTCATTCCACGGTGACGCTTTTGGCAGGATCCCGGGGCTGGTCGATATCCACCCCCTTCAGCTCAAGATAGTTCTCGATGATGCCGCACATCCCGGACCCGTGCCTGCCGTGATTAGCCTGAACCGCCGTCGGGCGGCGGCTGATATTTTTCTTCGGCCCCGAATAAGAAGGTGCAGTTTTTACCCGCCCGCTTTCCCTGGTAGAGCGCCTTGTCCGCGCGGTCGATCAGGTCGTCCTTGTTGTCGGCATCCTCGGGAAACGATGCCAGCCCGATGGTGACGTTTATGGTGCCCACGGGGCTTTCCTTTTCATCCACCATCGGGGTCGCGGCAACCGATCTCCTGATTCTTTCACACACGATGAGCGCCTCCTCCTTGCCGGTTTCCGGCAGCATGACGGCAAATTCCTCGCCGCCATACCGGCAGATGACGTCGCATCCCCGGGTGGCGCTGCGCAGGATGGCGGCCAGATTTCTCAGCACCAGGTCGCCCACCAGGTGGCCGTAGAGGTCGTTGTAATTCTTGAAATCATCGATGTCCACCATGAGCAGGGAAAGGTGCCGCTTGTACCGCTTCTCCCGCTCCAGCTCCACCTTGAGGTACTGGTGCATATAGCGGTAGTTGTACAGCTCGGTGAGGCCGTCGATGCTGGAGAGCACCTTGTAAAACTCCCGCTCCCGCGCCAGACGCTGGTATTCGCGCCGGTCCAGGCTCTTCTGCACCACCATCTTGATGTGATCGCTGTTGAAGGGCTTGGTGATATAATCGATGGCGCCCGCCTTCATCGACTCCACCGCCGAATTGACCGACGCGTAGCCGGTCATGACGATGACATCAATGCCCGGATCGATGGCCTTGACCTCTTTTACCACCTCGAGACCGTGCATTCCGCTCAGCCTGAGGTCGGTGATGATGATATCGTAGGTGGCGACCCGGATCATCTGCAGGGCCTCTTCACCGCACCGGGCGGTGCGCACCGCGTAGCCCGCCTCCTCCAGCAGGTCCTGCAGCAAAAGCCTCACCGACTCGTCGTCGTCTATGATCAGGAGCCGTGATGGTGTGCCGGCCCCTTCCTGTTCACCGCCGTCCTCACCGGCCGGGGAGGCCGTGGCGTTGCGGTCCTGCTTGGCATCTTCAACCATAGTGCGCCTTTGCCGATTAAGGGGAAGATTCAGTGCGTGGAAGGCCGCGGGCTGGCAGCGGCCCCGGAAAACTGCGGATCCTCCCTGTGCCTTCTGGCCTTCTTCCAGCGTCGGTGAAACCACCACCATTGCGTCGGGTACTGCCGTATGTATGATTCAATCAGATTGGTAAGCTTCGCCGTCGTGATTAAAATGTCCCGCTCCCGGTCGCCCGTGTCTTCGATAGCGAACGGCGGGGCAATGATGAGCCGGTGGTGATCCGGCGCATCACGCACGGTAAACAAAGGAATCAGCGGGGCCCCGGTCCGCCGGCTGAAAACCACCGGCCCTTTGAAGGTGGGCACCTCCCAGCCGAAAAAATCGACCCACAGATCACGCGACGAGGCATTCTGGTCGATCTGAAGGAACAGAATGCCGTTGCGCTTAAGACATTTCAACGATTCGGCGATGCAGGTCCTGCGGGGATCAACCGGTATTGACTCAATGCCAAGCCCCTTCCTCATATCCGCCAGGGTGGCTGCCAGCTTCCTGTCTCTGGGATCGCGCAGCGTAAGCGCGAAGCGGTATCCCTCGGCAATAAGCCGGGGTCCGATAAGCGGGAAATTCCCCATATGCGCGCTCACCGCCACCACGCCCCTTCCCTGACCCAGCGCCGTTTCCAGGTGCTCGCGGCCCTCTATGCTCATGATTCCCTTTACATAGGAAGGACCGGAAAAAATCAGCTTGGACACCTCCAGCGCGTTCTTTACCGAGTCACAGAATGCGGCCCTAGCAATCGACCGGTACCCGTCTCCCTCCGCTGAAGCGCCGAAGGCCAGCTGCAGATTCCGGTACACGATCTTCCGGCGCTTCCCCATCAGATAGAAGCCCAGCCGGCCCAGCACAGCCGAGAGCCGGTGGAGCCAGGCCGGCGGAAGCCACCGCCCCAGGGCAAGGCACAGGGAAACCATCACCCTGCCCAGAAAATAACCGATCCGTTTTGTCGGTGAATTTTGCTTACGCTTCCCCATCCCATTATTTTTATGCCGGTGCACTGCGAGCTCCGGAGGCCGTAACGCAATCCGCCTTCACTGCAGCAAAGAACCGCCCCTATCTGATGCGAATCTGTCGGAGTTGCGTCATCAAGAAAAAACGTTCAGGAAGATAGGGGCAGCGCGATACGGTTCTATTGTTTATATGCCGCTGTGACCGAACCCTCCTACATTCCGCGCGGTACCAGGCAAATCGGCGGCGACTTCAAGATGCGCCTGAAACACCTTGTTGACCGTCAGCTGCGCGATCCGGTCACCCCGCTTCACCACAAACGGGTCCTTGCCTAGATTGATAAGTATGATTCCCACCTCTCCTCGGTAGTCCGCGTCAATGGTGCCCGGCGTATTGAGCACGCTGACCCCGTGCCGCAGGGCAAGTCCGCTCCGCGGCCGCACCTGCCCTTCAAACCCCTCCGGCAGGGCAATGCTCATGCCGGTGGCAATCAGCTTTATCTCTCCCGGGTTGAGCAGGACGTCTTCGGTGACCGCCGCGTGAATATCCATGCCTGAAGCGTGCGGGGTCATGTAGCGCGGCAGGGGGATGTCTTCGCTGCCCGGCAATTTTTTAATGACGATCCTTACCTTTTCCACGCCGCCCGATGCAGGGAGAGCGCACCGGCCGCCCTGGTCAGCAGCGTTCATTCAGCCTGGTGCCTCTCGATCTTTTTTTTCTCTTCCTCAATGGCCTTTTTACCCGCGTCGATGGCCGCGAGCAGCTCCGCCTTTTTTTCCTTGGTCAGTTCGATGCCATCTTCTATGACCCGGTCGGTGGCATCCTTGAGATCATCGACGAAGTTGTCAATGGTCTCCCGGGCGATTTCGGTGAAATGGCGCGCGCTTCTTCGCGCCCTTTTAGTCTGAATCCTCAGGTACTGCCTGGTCTTTTCACCGGTCAGCGGCGCATAGAGCAGCGATATGCCCGCGCCGATCATTGCGCCCGCCAGAAAGATGAACAGCGACCGGGAGCCCTCTCTCTCCTCTCTTCCGTCAGTCATAAATACCATCCTCCTTTCAAATGGTTATAGTGCTCGAACGCGCAGGTTGTTGAAAAACACCCATTTGATGTGTGGCTCAAGGGGAGGGGCTTTTTGGCCACAACAATGTGTCTTTGAGCTTACGGCACGACCCGGTGCCTTCGACTCGAACGGAAGGCGGGCAGCTGCATGAGACTTCGATACAGGCTGTTGCCCTGCGGGTCCGTCGGACCAAGTTAGAAAGACACTGCCGTCCTGCAAGGTTCGGAATAATTTTGTTTCGGCCAAAAAGCCCCTCCCCTTGAGCCACTTATTATTAAACAAGCTTGTCAGCCTGCGCCACTGCTTTTTTAACAACCGGCTAATGTTCCTCATCCTCGGTTCGCGCTCATTATATATATTTCATGGTGCTTTTGCAACGCATTAATACTCCGTCAGCACGCCAGACTGAATCGGGCGCTGATCTCGCCGACTATTTCCCTGCGGTGATTGTAAAGAGGGATACGATGATAGGGCTGCAGCCGCATCAATTCATCCCCGGTTACCATGCCCAGATGGCTGAGTGTTTCGATTACAACGGGGCTGAGCGCCCGGTTGCTTCCGTCCTCGATCTTGATGGCTACGCCCCATCCCTTTTCCATCAGGCTCAGGGCATAGCCGCCTTCCGCGCCGGTCTTGGCAAACACCTTTTTCTTCAGTGTCCGCATGATGTCGGTACACACCCGTTCATCGCCGGCAATCATTTCAGGGTGGGAAAGCGCCGCATTCATCAGACGGACTACATGCGGATCAGCGGCCGAAGCAAGCCGGGCATATGCCCGGGCAAGGCCGGCCAGGGGCAGAAAAAAAACCGGAACGCCGCAACCGTCAATCCCCATGCCGATTTCCGGGGCGGAAACCCCGGTCAGGGAAGCAATCGCGTTCCGAACCAGGTGTTGCACCGGATGCTTCATGCTGATGTACTCATCAAACGGCCATCCGTGATGGGCGCAGAGGGTGAGCATGGCCGCGTGCTTGCCGGCGCAGTTGTTATGAAGGGGTGTGGCCGCGCTTCCCGCTTCCTTAAGGCGTTGGGCCGTTTGCCGGTGGGAGGGCTGGTGAATGCCGCACTTGAGATGCCCCTCCCCGGCGCCGATCTTCTCCAGGATGGAGCGGACGGCGGCCACCTGAAAGTCCTGGCCGTTTAAGGATCCGCACATCACCGCCAGTTCAGCGGGGGTGAGACGGTATCGGTCCGCGGCGCCGGTTGCAATAACCGGCAGGGCCTGCAGCGGTTTGGCGCAGCTTCGCAGGCACAGGTTAAACGATGGATCACCGAGGCGAAAAAGGATGACGCCGCTCTCGTCGGTCACCACGATATGGCCGCGATGGACTGATTCAATGCAATCTCCACGGGTCACGGCAACGAGCGGTTCCGGCATGGATATGATCTTTCAGGCGGGGTCTAGCAGGTTATTGAGAAAATATCTTGAGCAGGCCGTTCAAAAACATCCAGATGCAAGGCACGCGAAATCCTGAGGAATGAGGCGTACATCTCAGTACGCTGCAATGACCAAGGATGAGCGTAACGCAGCAGATGGGTGTTTTTGAACGGCCTGCTAGATTTCCCGGAGGTAACGGTCATAGTACGCGAGAACCTTTTTCACATAGTGCCGGGTCTCCTCGTAGGGAGGAACGTCTTCATATTTTGCAACGGCCTCGGGACCGGCATTATAGGCAGCCAGGGTAAGGGTAAGGTCATTGTTGAACCGCCCCATAAGCATCTTTAAAAATTTAACCCCACCGTTGATATTGTCCCGTGGATGAAAAGGATCGTCCACCTCAAGGTCATAGCTGGTGCCGGGCATGAGCTGCATCAGGCCCTGGGCGCCCTTTTTGGAAACCGCGTTGGGGTCAAAGCCGGATTCCGCCTTTATGACCGCCTTGACCAGGGCGGGTTTGACATCATACTTGTAGGCAATTTCCTTGATAAGCCCGTCAAATTCGGATGTTTCCACTTTTGCATAGGTGTCAGGATCTTCACTGATAAGCTTGTAGCGGGAATTGGTGGGAACATTGGTAAAGTGAATGGTGCCGTTCCGGTCCACGTATTTATATATACCCCCCGCATGAACAGGCCATGAGAGTGAGAGCAGAAACAGCGCCGCCACCCACGGTACAGCAAATATAATGCCTCTGTGAATCGAAGTCTTCATATCAGCATCACTGCCCGGAAACAAGGAAACACGTGTTACCGCATTCAATCATGTACTATAATCGTCTATCTTCGAAAAAAACTTTAACCCTAATTACTAGCCAAGCATCCTTGAAATTTTGGCAGGAGCGCCTTCAGGCGCGATGCATTCGCGGCGTAAAGCCGCTCCTACAGGACAGCAATGTTTCTAAGGGGAAATTTCTCGGATGCGCGGCTGTAAGCACCTGATAGAAGCATGTTAGGAAGGAGTATAGGAAAATCAATTTTTACTGTCAATCAAAAGATGGGAGGCGCCATGCCCATGATTGTGCAGGACCGGTAGGAGCGGCTTTAAGCGGCGATATAATAAATATTGAAAATTTCTGCAGGAACACGTTCACCCGCGATGATTTCGCGGCCTAAGGCCGCTCCTACCGGCAGTCAATATTTCCGAGAGATTCACCAGCCTCAGGCTGGTACATTCTCAAATTTTCCCAGGTAAAAATCTAACGGCGGAAAGAAACGGTTACATGGCTGACGATTACAATGTTCTTCAGAAATTCTGATTGATTTTTTCATCATACTCAGGTACGATATACCAAAAGTATATACCAGGAGGTTGAGCATGGCCAAGCCCGTCTTATTAAAATTAAACGATGAGATTTTCAAAGAAACGGAAGACATTATTTCGCAAACCCATATTTCCCGTAATGCCTACATTAACCAGGCGCTTTCAGTATTCAACAAGCTCAACAGAAGAAGGGCATTAAAAAAGCGCCTGCAGCATGAATCGGGCCTGGTACGTCACAATTCCCTGGAACTGCTCGAGGAGTTTGAGCGACTGGAAGGTGAGATCCCGGAATGAAGATACAGAAATTTCACCTTTACCTGGCTGATCTCAATCCCAAGTTCGGCTCAGAACCTGGCAAGATCCGTCCGGTAGTGGTCATACAAACCGATTTATTAAATGAGGTGCACCCCAGCACCATCATCTGCCCGATCACCACCCGGGTAATAAAAAAATCCTCTATTTTGAGAGTGCATCTTTCAAGGAAGGAAACCAATCTGCGGAAAGACTCGGATGTTCCGGTTGATCAGATTCGGGCAATTGACAACCGAAGGTTTATCAGGCACATCGGTGAGCTGAACCGGGCGCACAAAGAAGCCTTGCTGCAGAACCTGACCATTCTCCTGCTGGAATAGCATGCTTAATGAAAGGAGGCGGTAACGCGCAATGGAATCCGATATCAAACAGACCGCCCGCAAGGCCGCACATGAGGGCGGTGCCGTGCTCATGAAATACTTTGGAAAAATTACCTCGGTCACCCATAAAGGTGAGATAGACCTGGTAACCGAGGCAGACAAGGAGGCGGAACTCACCATAGTGAGCATCATAAAAGCTGCCTATCCCCATCACCGCATTCTTGCCGAGGAAACGGGGGAAAGCGGCGCCGCATCATCCTGCAAGTGGATCATTGACCCGCTTGACGGCACAACCAACTATGCCCACGGATATCCCATGTTCTGCATTTCCATTGCTGTGGAGCTGGAGGGAGAGGTGCGCTACGGCATAATTTACGACCCTTTAAGGAAAGAACTCTTTACCGCCGAGAAAGGCAAGGGAGCTTGCCTCAACGGAAACCCTCTGCGCGTGTCATCGACGAGCGCTCTCAACAACAGCCTGCTTTGCACCGGCTTTCCCTATGATATACGGCAGGACCCGGAAGGTGACCTCCGCCATTTTCGCAGGTTCATGATGAAGGCCCAGGCAATTCGGAGGGACGGGACTGCGGCGCTTGACCTCTGCTATACCGCCGCCGGAAGGTTTGACGGTTTCTGGGAGCAAAAGCTCCGTCCCTGGGATGTTGCGGCAGGCAGTTTGCTGGTTGCGGAGGCAGGCGGTACGGTGAGCACCTACCAGGGGAAGCCGTTCAGCATCCATGCCCCCGAAATCGTGGCCAGCAACGGCATCATCCATGAGCAGATGCTGGAGGTTCTCAGGGAACAACCGTAACCCTGTTGTGGCTAAAAAGCCCCTCCCCCTTTGAGCCACTTACTATTGAGCTTTGAAAAAACACCCATAGGATTCGTACGAAACAACCTGCTATTGCGTACTTCGATCAGATACCTTATTATTTATCGTCTCTCGCGTATGCACATGCCCTCAACCCAATGGTGACGTTTTCATTTCGAGAGCAACCCGTGCCTGACCCCAACCCTTCGCTTCAAAACACCGTGGCGCAGCTGCCGGCCGCTCCCGGGGTATATCTGTTCATAAACAGCGGCGGCGCCATTATCTATGTGGGGAAGGCGAAGAGTCTTCGCAGCCGGGTGAGGTCATATTTTCAGCACCTCCCTTCCCCGCAGGAAAAGCTGCGGACCCTGGTATCCCAGGTTGCGGCGGTCGAACACATCGTCACCACCAGCGAGAAGGAAGCCCTGTTACTGGAAGGCACCCTGATCAAGCGTCACCGGCCGCGCTACAACGTCATTTTAAAGGACGACAAGAATTATCCCTATCTGCGGCTCTCCCTCGAAGAGGAATTCCCCCGCTTGTCCCTGGTGCGCAGGGTGAAGCAAGACGATTCCCTCTACTTCGGGCCCTTCGCCTCCGCGCCGGCGCTGCGGGAGACCATGAAAGCCATCCACCGGCACTTTTTATTGCGCAAGTGCCAGACCAAACAGTTTCAGTTTCGACAGCGGCCGTGCCTCAACTATCAGATGGGGCAGTGCCCGGCGCCATGCTGCAGGCTCATCGATCGGGAGAAATACCGCGCGGTCGTCCGCGAAGTCGAGCTTTTTCTCAAGGGCAGAAACCGGGAACTCCTGACCATGCTTGAGCAGCGCATGACCGGGGCGGCGGAGGAGCTCAACTTTGAAAAAGCGGCCCGGATCCGCGACCGGCTGGCTTATTTGAAGGAAACCCTGGAGAAGCAAAAGGCGGTCATGCTTGATTTCAGAGACCGCGATGTGGTCGGGCTGCACCGCGAAGACGGCTCGGTTACCATAGCGGTTCTTTTCATGCGGGGCGGCTGCATGACCGGCAGCGCCCATTTCAGCCTGCACGACATCGGCGCCGGCGATGAGGAGGTCGTCTCCTCGTTCATCAAACAGTTCTACCGGGAAGGCCGGCTCATACCGGATGAACTGCTTATCCCCTGCACCCTTGAAGATCAGCCCCTCATCGAGGAATCACTGCGGGACAGGAAGGGCGGCGGGGTTGAGATAATCACGCCGCGCAAAGGGGAAAAGGCACGGCTCACCGCTATGGCGGCGATCAACGCCGAGAGCGCTTATAAAACGTCCATTCGCAAGGAAGGTGATACCCGGGCGGTTGCGGAAGAGCTGCAACAGGCGCTCCATTTGCCCGTTCGGCCGGATGTCATCGAGTGCTATGATATTTCCCACCTGGGTGGCCGGCAGGCGGTTGGATCAATGGTGCA
>CAYWLT010000006.1:0-24546 GCA_964459295.1 uncultured Thermodesulfobacteriota bacterium | reverse complement strand
CGGCATGGGTAAAGGTATGGCTTCCCAGCTCGTGTCCATCGGCGATGATGCGCCGCACCAGATCGGGATACCGCACGGCATTACTGCCCACGACAAAAAAAGCCGCCTTCACATCCTTGGTTTTGAGTATATCCAGGACGTGCGGGGTCCATGCCGGATCCGGTCCATCATCGAAGGTAAGCGAAACCTGGGTCTGACTGCTCTGGCCCTGGTGCACCAGCAGGGGATACTGAGGATAGCTTACATACCGGGCATTCCACCCTCCCGATGCATCAACCGTGATTGTGCGCGCGCCGTTGGCGGGTTCGTTCGTTGCCGTGACAAAATCCCCGTCGCCGATATGGGCAATGGTCGCGCCGCCTTTGATTGTTTCAATCGCAGCGGGCGGGCAGGAACGGCCGCAGTCGAGCAGTTTCCACACCGCCGGATCTTCGGTGCCCAGGCGGTATAGTCCGATGCCCCCCACCGCTTTGGCCTCGGCCTGCACCTTTTGATTGTAAAAGGTCACCGCGTCCAGGAACCAAACCTCATGGGCCTGGTCCTGCTCCGTATAAGCGAAATGGGGCCCGTTGGATGAGGCCCCGGTTGTGATGGAACCTTCCCCCGCCCGGCTTGCCCGAACCATACAATCGGCAAAACTGATTGTTTTCGCCGGACGGCCGGCCGACCAATCATAGCCGTACGCGCCGATGCCGACAATCCACTGGCCGGGGTTTCCGTGTTCAGCCAGCACTCCGAGCCACTCGGCAAACCATTCCGGCGAAGCAATCGGCCCTGCTTCATCTCCCTCTCCGTTCTCATCATAGAGCATGGCCACAAAACGATCCACGCTATTGGCGAGCTTGTCAAGATCATAGACCCGCACGTCGTCGCCGACCGGTATGCACAGCCACAGTTCCAGCCCCTCGCCGCGCAAGACCGAGGCCAGGGTGCTGAAGAACCGGCTCACCGCATCCCGGTAGGTTGGGTCCACTTCCTCCCAGTCCACGAGCACGCCGGCCGCCGGCAGCTCCTTGAGCTGCTCGGCAAGACGCGTGCAAAATTGTTTCTGCCGTTCATCCTCGGCAATGACCAGGGTTTCCACCGCCTCCGGCTGCCAGGTACCGTTCAAATTGGTAAGCAGGGGCATAAGCGCAAGATCATGCTCCAAAGCGGAGGCAAGAACCTGCGCATCCGGTTTTGCACCGAGCTCCGCCGGGGTACCGGAGACAAAAAACCATTCCGGCGCCACGTGGGTAAGCTTTGCCGCGTTGTTTTTGAGCGAGGTGAGGCTCTCCGGATCCCAGCCCGAATAAAAGGCCAGCCGCACCGGCTTCCTCCCGGTCCGCTGCAGCCGTTCGGGTACCGCGACCGCTTTAGTGCTCCCGCCCCTCATCCACAGCGGGGGCAACTTCGGCTGATACAGCCGGTCCGCCTGCGCCCGCGTGGCCCTGAAGCGTCGTTCTACCGCCAAGGCCTGCTGCACGGGTGACAGGCGGGGACAAACGATCAGCGATTGAACGAAAAGCACCGCAGCGGTGAATATCATGAGAAGACCGGCGGCAAGCAGCAGACGCCATCGCCGCCACCGCTTTCCCCGCGCATCATGGAAAATAAAACTCTTCTGATTCATTGAGGTATGTTACGGTTCCGCCACAATCATCCGGAACCGCGGGAATGTTGGAGAAGAAAGGATGATGGGAGTTTCACGTCGGTCGTTGCCGCCGGTTACGTTCTGTTCCGGCCGGAACACCTCCCGGGGAAGCAGCGCTGCCACTGTCTTCCCCGCAAGCGATGGCGGGGGTTTTAGTTTGACGCGCGGTAGCGGCGGTCGAAAAGCAATTGCTCCGCGGCGTACAACGTTCCCACACCCTCGTTGAGAATGCGCCGGCGATGGTCACTTATCTCTGCGGGTTCCAGGCGGAACCGGTTGGTGATGCGGAAGGCGGAGGGCTTCGCCTCCGCAAGCACCAGGAAGTCGCTTCCCTCGAGTGTTCCGTAGTCTCGCTTGTTGTAAACCATCAGCGCGCGGGGCGGCGCATTGATTGGCGCCAGGACATCCGTTCCGAAAAACGGCGTATTCCATTCGCCCCCCAGAATGCCCAGCAGAGTGGGGGCAACGTCCATTTGGCTGATGGGCCGGTTGATCCTGTCCGGCTTCAGACCGGGCGCCAGCATGAAAGCCACCACTCGATAATCGCTCAAGGGAACCAGGGCGTTCCCCCGGAGATGAATTCCGTGATCGCCCACAAAAACAAAAACCGTGTCGCCGAAATAATCGCGGGTTGACGCCGTGTCGAGAAAGTTGCCCACCGCCCAATCGGCATAAAGATAGTTGTTCAGTTCAGCCTGCTTAAAACCCTGCGGGACCCGCGTGCCGGGGGTGATTGAGGGACTTTTGCCGGGAGGATACTCATAAGGGCTGTGAAATGAGACGGTCAGGAAGGTGGCAAAAAAAGGCTTTCCCTGATGGTGATGCGCCATAAGCTCGCGGTCAATCCGCCGGAACACGTCTTCATCACAGACTCCCCATGATCCATGAAAACTGACGTCGTCGTAATCGCCTTCCTCGATAAACCGGTCATATCCATTGGCCAGGAAAAATCCCTTCATATAATCGAAAATGCCCTGGCCTCCATAATAAAAGGCGGTTTCATAACCGCGTGACTTGAGCATCGAGGCAAGGGTGACAAAACCGCCGGCGCGTGCCTGGGGTCTCCGCACAACACTCACGCCCGGCAAAGGGGGATATGAGCTCAGCACCGCCTCGAGACCCTGCACGGTCCGCTCGCCCGTGGCAAAGCAGTTTTCAAAGAGCAACCCCCGTGCCGCCCACCGGTCGCAGGATGGCGTGAGCGGCAGTTCCCCGCCCCAGGCGCCGGCCAGCCGGGCGGTAAACCCCTCCATCACCACCACCACCACATTGAAATTCCGCCGCGGCCCTCCGGCCACGTGACGCAGCAGGGGATTTTCCGCCCCTTCAATGAATGCTCCGCTCGACGCAAGGCGCGCCCTGGCAAAAGAAAATGCATCGGGGATGTTCATCCGGCCGGCCACGTCCCGCACCCGGGTATACTGCCCTTTACCGCTCGTTGCCAGTTCGTAGATCAGGTTCAGCACGCCGTTGCCGGCAATCTCATTGGCAAGCCGGTTTGAGGAAAAGGAAGCAAAACTGGGATTAAGCGGCCGATGATCGAGAGTGCCGCGGATGCAAAGGAACAGCAGCGCAATCACGCCGGCGGTAGCCAGACGATCGCGCAGTCGCTCCGCCATGCCGCCCCTCATCATACGGGTCAAAAGAAGATGACCGCCGGCGGCAATAACCAGCAGCGCCAGTGCGACCCGAACCCAGGGATATCCCTCCGCCAGCGTTTTTACCACCTCCGGATCGGCAATGTGTTCCAGCACCAGATAGTTCGGACGAAAATCAAAATACGAAAAAAAGAACCAGCCGGCAAGTTCAGCCAGGGCGAGAAAAGCCAGCTCAAGGGTGGCAAGCCAGACCATCATTTTCCCCCCCCATCTGCTTGAAGGAAGCAGCAGCGCGGCGAGAGCGACGGGCGCAGCCGCCCCACCCGCGATAATGGCATCGAGCCGGATGCCGATGATCATCAGCTTTACCATGCTGATTCCCTCCAGGTCGGCGTGTCGGCTGATCAGAAGGGCAACCCTTCCCAGTAACGGGATAGCCAGCGCAGTCGCAAAAAAACCACAGACAAAATATGCTCTATTATTTCGCATTATGATAGCACGACATAAAGTATATTTCCGGCCATGGACTGACACCCTCTCCGTTCGTCCGAACATGAATGCTCCCGTATCACTTGCAATCGTCTCTCATTGTCCCGGCGAAAGCGCGATCTTCCCGGACCTCGGCAAAAAAAGAGGTGACCCTTTCGGATCATCCCATAGCTACTACAGCCGGATTAATTACTCATTAAAACTGCATTAAATTTATTTCATCTGCCAATGTTCAGAGCACCTGAAGGCCCGGGCCGCAATACCGCGAATCGTCCGTATCCGCCCTTTGAAAACATCGCCGGAAATGCTACTATATAGCAGTTGACTGTGCGCGGCCCTAAAACTCTTCTCCCGGTATCACAATGTTTTTCTTTACCAAGATTCGCAGGAGGCGGCTTCGGCAAAAACCCTTTCCTGCGGTCTGGATACACATCCTTCAGAAGAACGTCCCCTTCTACGGCCGGCTCTCTCCGGCAGACCGGCAGGAACTGCACGGTCACATCCAGGTATTTCTCGCTGAAAAATATTTTGAAGGCTGCGGCGGCCTTACGGTTACCGAGGAAATGAAGGTAACCATAGCAGCCCAGGCATGCAGGCTGCTCCTGCACCGGGAGACCGATTATTATCCCAGGCTTGTTTCCATCCTGGTCTACCCTACCGCCTACCTTGCTCATCACCGTGAACGGGACAGCACCGGGTTGGTTACCGAGGGAATCCAGCAACGCCGGGGCGAGTCCTGGGCGCACGGCACGGTGGTGCTCTCCTGGGAGGATGTGCTGGCGGGGGCAGCCAATGCGCAAGATGGACATAATGTCGTGTATCACGAGTTCGCCCACCAGCTCGATATTGAGGATGGAGCGGTGGCTGATGGATCGGTGACGCTTCCCCGGGGTTCTATGTACAGCGCCTGGGCCCGAATACTCGGGCGGGAATACCGTGCCCTGCAAAATGACATTGCCGCGGGACGCAAGACGGTGCTGGACGGCTATGCCGCCACCAGCCCGGCGGAATTCTTCGCGGTGGCAACCGAGTGTTTCTTCGAGATTCCGCTCGCGCTCAAGGAGCATCACCCGGATCTGTATAAGGAACTGAAGCTGTACTACAAGCAGGACCCGGCTTCCCAGTGGTAGAACAAGGATAAATACACGCGATGAATCCATTAAAACCCTCATCTTTATTAATCGTTAATAAAATGCAATTAAATTCAATAATCCCATTACGTAGTACCCTATGAGCACGTTATGACGTTTGACTGCGGTTGCGCTGCCGGCTAAAATCGAACGGGTTAAAAGCGACCGGAAAGACCCCCCCTAAGGTTGGCGCCGGAGATTCGTATCATACACACCAGAAGAGGAGGCACGATGAGCACAATGCTTACCAACAAAAAAAAGACATTGCCGGTAATAACCGGGGTAGCCATACTCGCTTTTCTCATGGGTATCCTGGTGTCTTCAAGCCTGAAGACCTCATCCTGCCTGCAGGCATTCGACAGTGAACCGGCGGGCGCCGGTCAGCCGGCGGTCACCGGAGAATCTCCGTCGTTTGCCGCCCTGGCGGAACGGCTGATGCCGGTAACCGTGAACATCAGCACCACGAAAATAATCAAGGGAAGGCAGGGACCGTTCATGCAGCCCTTCAGAGAAGACCCCTTCCGGGACTTTTTCGGCGAAGAATTTTCCCGGCGGTTTTTCGGCGGCCGCATGCCGCAGCGGGACCAGAAATTAACCAGCCTGGGGTCGGGCTTTATAATTGATAAGGAAGGCTATATCATCACCAACAATCATGTGATTGAGGGGGCGGACGAAATCAAAGTAAAGCTCTCTGACAAGGAAGAGTATGATGCGAAGATAATCGGCCGGGATGATAAAACCGATATCGCCCTGATCAAAATAACACCCAATAAAGACCTTCCGGTGGCGGCGCTGGGGGATTCAGACGCGCTGAAGGTGGGTGAATGGGTAATGGCGATCGGCAATCCCTTCGGCCTGGACCAAACGGTGACGGTGGGGGTGGTCAGCGCAAAGTGGCGGAAACTGGGCATGGGGGCCTACGAGGACTTCATCCAGACCGACGCCGCCATCAACCAGGGAAACAGCGGCGGACCGCTCTTTAACACCCGCGGCGCCGTGATAGGGGTCAACAGCGCCATTTTCTCCACCAGCGGCGGCAGCATCGGAATCGGGTTTGCCGTCCCCATCAACCTGGCCAAGAGTGTTGTCGGGCAGTTGAAGGACAAGGGCAAGGTGGTACGAGGATGGCTCGGGGTGGTGATACAGCCGTTGACGGCGGATCTGGCAGAGTCCTTTAACATGGATAAGGGAAAAGGAGCGCTGGTGGCGGATGTTGATGCCAATGGACCGGCAGCGCGGGCCGGAATTCAAAAAGGGGATGTCATTGTCAACTTCGATGGGAAGGATATAACCGAGATGAACGAACTGCCGCTGCTGGTTGCCCAGACCCCGATCGGCAAAAAAGCGGAGGTTACCATTGTACGAGAGGGCAAAAAAATCAATAAGCAGGTTACCATTGAGGAGCTGAAGGCATCAAAGGCGTATGCCGCCGCGGATGCGGGTACGGAAGAAGGGTTGGGCATGGAGGTGAGCACCTTGACCGCGGCGCTGGCCCGGACCTACAAGATCACCGCGAAGACCGGGATGGTGGTCACCCGGATTGCGCCCGGCAGCCCGGCCGACGAGGCCGGCATGAGAGAAGGTGATCTCATCCTGGAAGTTAACCGGCAACCGGTACAAAACATGGAAGAGTATGTCAGCGCTTTGAACAAAATGAAGAGCGGCGGTAAAATACTGCTCCTGGTTAAAAGGGGCAACTATTCACAGTTTGTGATCATTGCACCTGATAAATGACATGTCGCATGTCATTAACCCATAGAGAGCCGGCATGCCTAAATACATGGTAGCGGTTTTCCCCACCTACGTGTATCCCCTCTCCCTTTGGAGACTGTGTCATAATAGGGGGGTGTTGTCATTCCGAATCCTTCACTGCGTCATTCTGAGCGCAAGCGAAGAATCTTCATTGTATCGCTCAGGATAAACTCCGCGAGGAATCTTATATAATGACAAAATATGGATTGTGACACAGTCTCTCAAGGGGGAGGAATTAATGCCTCTGCTGTTAGTAATCCATAAGGTTATTTCCTGTATAACTTGCCCATAATATTGCCGCCGGCGCTCATGATATGGCCCTCCACCGAATCGGACACGCCCGGGAAATCATCCTGCCAGACCAGTAAAAATGTGTCCTCTCGGGTATTATGGGCGAAGCGCACAAAGCGCTGGTTTCCCTCACGGCTGCAGATATCGATGATATCGCCCTCCGGCCGCCCGTCCGCACCGAGCCACCGCGCCCCTATATCAAGGCGGGCGTTTATGTCCTTAAAGTAAAATTTGTCCAGCTCGTTGCGGGAGTACTCGAAGGCCGTAAAATACTTGTCCTGCCGCGGCAGATACGCCGCATGGCTGATCATCTGCGCGCCCGGCTCATCGACCAGGACAAAATCCTGCGCCGGCATGGCGCCGTCGCTCTTCACCATCCTGCCCACGATCCCCACGTTATGTATGCCCTCGCGGCTGTCGGTCCAGCTGACAAGAAATTCATTTCTTTTCGAGTTATAGGCTATGCCGTTAAAGCGCTGGTCGCCGTTGACGCCGCCGGCATCGGCGCACATGGGGATATTATTGACCAGAACCGTGCCGTCCGCGGCGAGCAGCGCGCCGCAGATATCGGTCATCACTTCGAGCGTCCCGAAAGGAGGCAGGCTGTCGCCGTGGGCCCTGAAATCCTCCCAGTTGACCAGGTATGTGTCTTCCGCGGGATTGTAGCAGACCACGGGGTTAATCTGATGCCCCGGGGCATCACTGATGGCAAACTCTTTTTTCACCATCCCGCCCCGGTCGTCAAAAATAACGCCGAAAACCTGGTGCGGCCCGTTTCGCTTGTCGTTGTAGGTTATCAGAAACTGGTTCCGATTGGGGTTAAATGCCATGGTGTAATGGACCTGGTTGGCCGGGACGTCGGTAACCCTGAAGTGCTTTCCCACCGCCCTGCCGTCCGCGTCCAGGATGGCGCCCCGGAGATTCATATAATCCTCCCCCAATCCGTAGACCAGCAGATACTGATTCTTGTTCGGGTTGTAAAGCGCCACCGGCCGCAAGGCGATGTTCTCGGTTTTCACCAGCTCAACCGGTTCTCCCAACGGCCTTCCCCGGCCGGTCAGTTTCTGCCCGGCTATAAAGTAATCCGCGGTTTCACTTTCGTCTCCCGGGGAGGCGGCCCAGAAAACAAAAAAAGCATCCTCCTGCGAATTATAGGCCACGTCAGGCAGCGACTTTTTTAGATGGTTGCTGGAAATGGTGATGCAGTCGTTGGTCATGGCGTCCTCCCTTCGATTGATTGTGCGGCTTTCGCAGGAGCGATCTCCATCTACGAGTAAATCGCGGCTGAAGCTGCCCCTGACGGTATCACGATGCTGTGGGCACGAATAATTTCGCAGCTGAAGCTGCTCCTACCCCGGTTCACACGCTTTGGTAGGAGCGGCCTCCGGCCGCGAATAAATCGCTTTCATGTTCATTGCGAGTCAGCTCAATGCGGCGGCCAGGCGGTCAGCCACCAGAAAACCTCTTGTTGTGGGCATTACCCGCCGACATTCGTGTCTCACATACCCGGCGCGCAGCAGCTCCGTGAGCAGCGCCCGGCGCCGGCCGCTTGAAAACAGGAGCGCCTCATCAACCCCGCCGCAGGTTCGCAAGCCCAGACAAAGCGATTCAAGCTCAAGCTGCCCGGGAGTCAAGACCTCCTCACCGCTCACCGGCATCCGCCCCTCACCCAGCACGCGGCAGTAATCCGCTACCGACCGGCAGTTCCACCAGCGCCGGTCCTTCCGAAACGAATGGGCGGATGGACCGAGCCCGAGGTACGGCACGTGCCGCCAGTATTTGCTGTTATGCCGGGAAATATTTTCCTCACCTCGGGCATAATTTGAAATTTCATAGTGAAGATAACCGGCACGCTCGAGGCAGCGCGCGGTGGCCAGAAACAGGCTTTCCCCTTCAGAGTCGCCGGGCATCCGCGCCACGCCGCGCCTCTGCATTTCATGAAGCGGCGTTCCCCCGGCAACCGTCAGCTGGTAACAGGAAATATGCGCGGGGCTGAAGGAAACGGCCTGCTCGAGGTTTCGGCCCCATCCCGCAGCTGTCCGGCCGGGGATGCCGTAGATCAGGTCAAGGCTCAGGTTGGCGATGCCGCTGTGCCCGATCCGCTCCAGGGCCTGCTCCGCCTCGCGGGCGGTGTGTCGCCTTTTTAAAAATGACAGTTCCTGATCATCGAAGGACTGCACCCCCAGGCTTATGCGATTCACCCCGCATTTCCTGAGCCGGGCGAGCTTCCCCGCGGAAACATCATTGGGGTTTGCCTCAACGGTAATTTCGGCATCATCGGTGAATTGGAATGAATGATAAATCATTTCAAACAGCCGGCCGAGCTGTTCAGCGTCAAGTATCGTCGGGGTTCCGCCTCCGATGTACAGCGTGTCGAAGGCGGGGAAAAGACCCCGGTACAGCAGCATCTCCTGCCCGAGCGCCTTCAGCCACGCGGAAACCATGGCCAGATGCGTCTCCGAGTAGAAGTCACAGTAAACGCACTTGCTCCGGCAGAAGGGGACATGAATATAGAGACCGGGATGTGTGCGCCTATTCATTTTTTGATTTGAGCACGGCCACAAAGGCGGATTGGGGAATCTCGACCGACCCCACCATTTTCATGCGCTTCTTGCCCGCCTTCTGCTTCTCCAGCAGCTTTCGTTTGCGGGTGATATCGCCGCCGTAACACTTCGCGGTCACGTCTTTGCGGAAGGGGGATACGGTTGAGCGGGCGATGATCTGGCCCCCGATGGCGCCTTGGATGGCTATTTTGAAAAGCTGGCGGGGAATCTCCTCTTTCAAGCGCTCGCATATATCCAGCGCCCGGGCGCGGGAGCGTTCACGGTGGATCATCATGGAAAGCGCGTCGATCCGCTCGCCGTTCACCAGGATATCGAGCTTGACCAGGTCGCTCTCCCGGTAGCCGATGAACTCGTAATCAAATGAGCCGTACCCCTGGGTGACCGTCTTCAACTTGTCGTAGAAATCATAGATGATCTCGGCAATGGGCATCTCGGCGGTTACTTCAATCCGCTGCGGGGTGGGATAGGTAAACTGGATGTTCACCCCCCGCCGCTCCAGGCACAGGTTCATCACCGCCCCCATGGAACGCTGCGGAATGAGGATGCTTGCCCGCACGTAGGGCTCCTCTGATTTCTCGATGGTCGCCGGATCGGGATAATAGTGGGGGTTGTCAACCGTCAGGCATTCCCCGCCCCGGAGCTGAAACCGGTACTGGACGCTGGGGATGGTCATGATGATGGCCTGGTCGTATTCCCGTTCCAGCCGTTCCTGGACGATTTCCAGATGGAGCAATCCGAGAAATCCGCAGCGGAAACCGTGACCGAGCGCCGCGGAGGAATCCTTCTGATAGATGAGCGCCGCGTCATTCAGCTTATATTTTTCCAGCGCCTGGGTAAGCAGGGGGTAGTCTTCGGTTGCAATGGGATAGAGGGAGGAAAAGACCATGGGCTTTACCTCCTTGAATCCGGGAAGCACCGCGGACGCCGGGTTCGCATCCAGGGTTATGGTGTCGCCGATCCGGGTGTCGCTCACCGTCTTGATGCCGGCGATGATGTAGCCCACCTCTCCGGCGACCAGCTCCTTCTGGGGGACCCGCGCCAGGCGGAGATACCCCACCTCCTCGACGGCGTGGGTAGATCCGGTCGACATGAGCCGGATTACATCACCCGGCTTCACCCGGCCGTTAAAAATCCGGCAGTTGACGATAGTGCCGCGGAAGGTGTCGTAGTTGGCATCATAGATGAGCGCGGCAAGCGGATCCTCGGCGCTCCCCCGGGGCGGGGGTATGCGCTCGGTGATGGCCTCCAGTATATCCTCTATCCCCGTCCCCTCCTTGGCGGAGCAGAGCAGCACCCCCGACACATCCAGCCCCAGCTCCGCGGTTATCTCCTCCTTCACCCGCTCGATATCCGCGGCGGGCAGGTCGATCTTGTTGATCACCGGGATGATCTCGAGATCGTGTTCCAGCGCCGCGTAAAGATTGGCGACGGTCTGCGCCTCCACCCCCTGGGCCGCGTCCACCAGCAGCAGCACCCCCTCGCAGGAAGCCAGCGCCCGCGACACCTCATAGGAAAAATCCACATGCCCCGGGGTATCAATCAGATTAAGTTCAAACAGCTCACCCTTCCGGCTGGTATAGGAGAGGCTCACGCTCTGGCTTTTTATGGTGATGCCCCGCTCCCGCTCAATGTCCATGTTGTCGAGAATCTGGTTGCGGAACTGGCGATGGTCAACCAGTCCGGCATGCTGAATGAGACGGTCGGCAAGGGTGGACTTGCCGTGATCAATATGGGCAATGATGCTGAAATTCCTGATGTGCAGCATAAATTCCTTACCTGTATTAATGAGAGAACGAACTATAACAAAAATATTTTTAGAAGCAATAGGCAATCAACTTTTTTCATTTAACCCGGTTAATTAAATTGTTCCCGGTCAACAATTCGGTAGATGACCAGATTGCTCTTTCTCCAGGCCTCCTTTTTCCCCTCCACTTCACATATTTTCACCCAATTTGATTGAGGTTTTATAGAGCGTACAAAATTTTCGGCATACAGGTTTTGCATATCAGGTCTTCTTGCCCCCCCCAGGATAACCAGTGAATCCTGCAAGTAGCGCGGCTTGTCACAATCGAAGCTTTTAAATGTGTCCCGGTTTTCACCTTGATTATAAAATATGAGGGACTTCTTCATTTCGTCATCGGAAATAACCTGCACATGCGGCATGTAACGGATGATATCATGCGCGACGCGCGCATCCGACATACAGTCACGGTAGCAATAACTCTTGCGGTATGCCTGGTGGAGGGATGTGGCAAACAATCCAGCCACTAACAGAAGGGCTATGACCCTGCCCGCCATTCGTTCCTGGTACACCCGCTTAAGAAAATAAGCAACCACCAGCAATGCCGGAATGCTCATGATAGCCAAAAACCGAATGAGCCGGTGAATCGGCTGATAAGAAGGTGAAATTCTTAAGGGGGTGAACTCCATCATTAAAAACAGATAGGCAAACCACATCAGGGGAATTACCGCTTTCTCCTCCCGTTTCCAGACGAAATAGAACACCCCCAGAAAAAAAACCGGAAACACGAACCCATATGGGTAGAAGCAATAGCCGGGATGACCCTCGATCTTGAGGCAGAGCATGTGTTGCGGATAATACAGGAGTGCCTTTTTTAAACATTCGGCAGTGTCGACAAAACCCGAAGGGTTGAATTTTTTGTTGAACATCAGTTCCGTGTGAATGTGGGCAAAACCATCACCGGTCTTGAGGTAGTAGGTCACCGAAAAAATCGTCTGGATGAGCACCCATGATATAAGAAAAAGCATCGTTCCCCGGTTAAACCTGCGCTCCCTCCATGCAATGTACGATATGATCAGTATAAAGACACCGATGATGGGAATGGCATTAATTTTCACCCCGGTTGCAATGCCAAGCACAATACCGGACGCGGTAAAGCAGAGCGCAAGCCCCCGTCCGCGGCCTTTTAATCCCTTGAGCAGTAAAAGCATGGACAGGGCCACCAGCATGCCGAGCATGATATCGTTGCTCATGGTTGTGGCGTGCACCACGTCGAGGGGATACACGGCAAGCAGGAGAGCGGCCAGCAACCCGGTATTTTTATCGAAAAGCAGTTCTCCCAGCCGGTATATAAGGTAAATTGAGATAAGCGATGATAAAAGAATCGGTAGGACAAAATTAAACTCGGACCACCCCAACCATTTAAGGGATAGCCCTATCGAATACAGCAGGACCGGACGAAAGGCAAAGACGCAAAGATCGCACAGGGGCGGATAGCTGCCGTCAATGATGGTTCGGGCATAGTCGGTGTAGTTGGGATCATCCCCCAGGACAAAGCCGCTGAAACACAGTGTCCTTATAAGAAGGGCCAGAATAATGATATTACTTATAGTAAGAAAGCGATTCGTTCGATCAGCGTTCACAATGCTACTTTGTCTTACCCGAATTAATGCATGCGGCCGCGACGGAGCGTGGCCCTGCGCTTCTGCACGAAGCCTAAACGCGGCTACCCCGGATAGGTACCAGCCACAGCCTGTGCAGGAAATAATCAAGCATTTATTGGACCGCACCTCTTTTGCGGCAATAATGCTCCCATCCGCAACCTTTTGCAAACAAAAAAGCGCCCTTTCTGCATAGCCGTAATTCCGGGGACACCATACTTATTTTTGGCTCGCCTCCGGGTAAATAGCTGAAGCATTAAGAGTAGTGTTCCCGGCATTGTACGGAAAAATCTCTCCGGCAGGCACCCCGGGGAGTTTTTTCCTTCCTTATCCAACTAATCGGGAAGTAACAGGCCCCTGCTAACCCTTCCCGGAGAAAGCCTCCAGGGCCTTCATAACTTCCGCCACATGGACCATCCCCGGACCGCCGCCCATGAGAATTGCCACCGAGGCGGCTTCCATTATCTCATTTTCGGTTGCCCCCATGGTGAGGGCGGCCTTGGTATGAGCGTAGATGCAGGGGACGCACCGCAGGCCTACCGCGATCCCCACCGCGATCAATTCCTTTTCCTTTGTGGCAAGTTTGCCGTCCTGCATGACGCCGCCATGGAGGGTCGTAAAACTCGTGGCCACATCCGGATATTTTTCCATAAATTTCGCCATATAGACAAAGAATTCATCAAGTTTTTCATTCACATTTTCTCCCGCCATGGCTTCCTCCTGTTTTTGCTGTACATGGTTGAATTATTTGTTAACCATATTCCATCATCTTATTGATTATTATAATATTTTAATGTGCAGAATCAAGAATTCTCAGTCGATCCTCTCCTTCGAAATGACAGGAAAAAAATATTTTTCGCGGCTGAAGCCGCTCATACCGGAGTATGATTGCACAATCGGATTCTGGAGGGCCATGCTCTGTCATGGCCGCATTGAATATTCGGACGCAGCGGAGCGTCCCTCCATATGATCTTTTTGTATCGGATTCGTTAATTTTTCCGCCAGGTCTAAAATTCTTCAGACCGAAACCGAGCTCCCCCCGTTTACATTAGCAAAACACTCATTCTTCCCTCCAAAATCAGATAAGGACAGCGACCGTTTGACTCCTCCTTTAGGTCGCTGTCCTTATCTTTTTACGCGCGTATTTGAGATAAGAATGAATCAAAACAAAGAAAGAGCACACATCAGCTGCACCCGCTGGTGGCCCCGCAGCTCATGCATTTCAAGCAGGTCCCGTTCCTCACCAGGGTAAACTGCTGACATTCCGGACAGGGGTCTCCCTCATAGCCCTTTGCCCGCGCTTCACGCACATCCACCAGGGAAACCGTCTTGGGAATGCCGCCTCCCAGGGCGGCAGCCGCAACCGCGCCATGGTATGCCCTTCCCTGCGTCCGGGCAGCTTCCGGCTTGGCCACTCTTTTGGCATCATCTTCCGTACCCAGTGCGTCATGCCGCAGGTCCTCTTCCAGCAGATCATGCCCCAAATCAGCGCGCTCCAGATAGGTGATGGCCAGTTCCCGGAAGATATAATCGATTACCGAGGTGGCCATTTTGATATGGTCACTGCCGATAACCATCCCGTTCGGCTCGAACCGGCTGAAAACAAAAGCATCGACGAATTCTTCCAGGGGAACACCGTACTGCAGGCCGAGGCTGATGGCAATGGCGAAGCTGTTCATCAGGCTGCGGAATGCCGCCCCTTCCTTGTGCATATCAATGAAGATCTCTCCCAGACGTCCGTCCTGATACTCACCGGTGCGCAGGTACACCTTGTGACCGCCCACGGTCGCCTTCTGGGTATATCCCCTCCGCCGGTTGGGCAATCGCTCCCGCTGCATCATTCTGAGCCGCTGGACTATGGAGGTACTCACCCGCTGGACCCTGATCGCGTCAGGTTCGCTTACAAATGATTCAATATCCTCAAAGAACTCGGCAACCGCCGACAGGGGCTGGCTCAGCTTGGAGCCGTCGCGGTACAACGCAATGGCCTTCAGCCCCAGCTTCCAGCTGAGCATGTAGGCGTCCTTTATCTCCTGCACGGTGATGTGGTTGGGCATGTTGATGGTTTTTGAAATGGCGCCGGAAATAAACGGCTGGCAGGCGGCAACCATCCGGATGTGCGCCTCATAGGGAATGAAGCGCTTGCCCTTGCGTCCGCAGCGGGTGGCGCAGTCAAAAATCGGATAATGCTCCTCCTTGAGAAAGGGCGCCCCCTCAACCGTCATGGTGCCGCACACATAGTCATTGGCCGCGTCAACCTCCTCCTGGGTAAACCCGATAGCGAGCAGGAGATTGGAAGCCGGTTCGGCAAGCACATGCTCGGGAACTTTCAGCACCGAGCGCAGGAAGTCCACGCCCAGGTTCCAGGGGCTGAAGGCATAGTTGATGTCAAATGACGAGGGCAGCGCATCCTCCACCTTTTCGATGATCTCTTCGGTAAACCCCTTTTCCTTGAGGCTGCTCTTGTTGATGCAGGGCGCGCCCTGCAGCGTACCGTGTCCCTGGGCATAGCAGGTAATGACCTTGATTTCTTCCTCGCTGTAGCCGAGGCATTTGAGCGACCGGGGAACCGATTGGTTGATAATTTTGAAGGAGCCTCCCCCGGCAAGCGTCTTAAACTTGACCAGCGCGTAATCGGGCTCTATGCCGGTGGTATCGCAATCCATCACCAGGCCGATGGTGCCGGTGGGAGCGGCGACCGATACCTGGGCATTGCGGTAACCGTGCTGCATGCCGAGATTGAGCGCTTCATCCCACTGACGCCGCGCCGCTTGAAACACGTAGTCCGGACAAAAGGCCGGATCGAGGGGAACCGGCGGAATGTGCAGGCCCTCGTAGTTTTCCGGACTTTCGGCATAGGCCGCCCGCCGGTGGTTGCGGATCACCCGGAGCATCGATTCCCGGTTATCGCCGAATCTGGGGAAGGGCCCCTGCTCCTGCGACATCTCCGCGCTGGTGCGGTACGCCGCTCCGGTCATGATTGCCATGAGCGCCGCCGCCATGTTCCGGCCCTGCCTGCTGTCATACGGCAGACCCATAACCATCAGCAGCGCCCCCAGGTTGGCGCACCCCAGCCCCAGCGTCCGGAAAAGGTAGCTGTTCCGGGCAATCGCCCGGCTGGGATACTGCGCCATGGCCACGCTGATTTCAAGGGTGAGGGTCCAGAGGCGTACGGCGTGCAGGTACCCGTCAATGTCAACCCTGCATGGCTCGGGGTTAAAAAACTTCATCAGGTTGAGGCTGGCAAGGTTGCAGGCGGTGTCATCCAGAAACATGTATTCGGAACAGGGGTTGGAGGCATTGATCCTGCCGTCACCCGGGCAGGTATGCCAGTCGTTGATGACCGTGTCAAACTGGATGCCCGGGTCGGCGCACTGCCAGGTTGCGTCAGCGATGTCATTCAACAGGCTCCGGGCGCTCACCGTCCTGGCGATCGATCCGTCAGTGCGGTTGGTGAGGTGCCAGACCGCGTCGTTCTGCACCGCTTCCATGAACTGGTCATTGACCCGGACGGAATTGTTGGCGTTCTGGCCGCTCACCGTCTGATAGGAATCCGAATCCCAGTTGGTGCTGTAGATGCCGAACGAGATGTCGTCGTATCCCTGCCGGGCAAATTGGATAACCCGATAGATGTAATTGACCGGAACCGCATCGTTGCTGGCATTTTTTATGGCGCGGGCCAGGGCGCCGTTCCGCGCCGGGTCGTAGCGCTCCCCCTCATCGAGACCGGTGATGTGGCATGCCTTCATTATCTCCTTCAGGTGGCGTTCGCACAGAACGCTGCCGGTCACCAGCGCCGCCACCTTCTGCTCCTCGGTCACCTTCCAGTTGATGAAGGCCTCGATGTCCGGGTGGTCAATGTCGACGATGACCATCTTTGCCGCGCGCCGCGTCGTCCCGCCGCTCTTGATGGCGCCGGCGGCGCGGTCGCCGATCTTCAAAAAGCTGATCAGGCCGCTCGACTGGCCCCCGCCCGAGAGGGGCTCACCCTCGCCGCGTATGGCGGAAAAATTGCTCCCGGTCCCGGAGCCGTATTTAAACAGCCTGGCCTCGCGCACCCAGAGATCCATGATTCCGCCTTCGTTGATCAGGTCATCTTTCACCTTCTGAATAAAGCAGGCGTGGGGCTGCGGACGCTGATACGCGCTCTCCGACTGCTTCACCTCGCCGCTTTCATGCTCCGCGTAATAGTGGCCCTGGGCCGGACCATCGATGCCGTACGCCCAGTGCAGGCCGGTGTTAAACCACTGGGGGGAATTGGGGGCGGCCATCTGGTGGGCGAGCATGAAGGCAATTTCATCGTGGAAATTTTTCGCGTCCTCCTCGCTGCTGAAATAGCCGCACTTCCAGCCCCAGTAGGTCAGGCATCCGGCCATGCGGTTGAACACCTCCCGGGCGTCTTCTTCGCCGCGATACCGGTCATCGGCTTTCATGCACTCCATTGCGTCGTCGTCCGCCACGCTGCACTGCAGCCAGGGCGGCACCCCTTTTCCTTCTTTTTTTTCAGCGCCGCCGGTATCCCGGCCTTGCGAAAATATTTCTGCGCCAGTATATCCGTGGCCACCTGGCTCCAGAAGGACGGCACAATGACCTTCTTCATCCGTCGCACCACCGATCCGTCACTGTGCTTTATCTCACTGGTGCGCGTTTCGAAGGCGATTCCTTCGTAGGGCGATGACAGATTCCGGGTAAAAACTCTTTCTACTTTCATAAGTACCCCCTCAGTTTACCGCAGTGCGCCGGCTGGGCCAAGCACGCGGTCGTCTCTTCACTATCGATTATCGGCCGGCTTTAGGAAACCAACAGCCCGCAATTCCTTTGACTCAAGGCCTAACGGGCGTAATAAGTCCGCAGTAAAACCGGATTTGACTGTTTTTCTGCTGGGTAAATCATTCTAGTCAAAAGGAAAGATATTGTCAACTTATTGTGTGTAATTTTTTTATTTTGCACAACATGTTGTATTTTATAAGTTTTTTCACAGGATGGCCGAAAGCGAAATAAAGATATTTTATATTCTTGCAAAATTGATATAAAATGCCCTGAAAACTGCGGTTGGAATGACTTTTTCGACACATGCGGAATAAGGCCATGCCAGAAGAATACATGCCGATCGATCGTCATTTTTGGAAACGCTTTATCCAGAGCGTTAAAAACTTTCTTTTTGCCGAGCAGGTCGGCCTGAAGGCGCGGTGGTTTTTTGCCATTCTTTTTCTTTTTTTATTCGGCATCAACGGCCTGAACGTCATCAACAGCTACGTCGGCCGCGATTTTATGACCGCCATCGAAAACCGCAACATGAGCGGATTCATCCGGCAGGCCCTCTTTTATCTCTGCGTATTTGCCGCATCCACCGTTGTCGCCGTCATCCACCGCTACACCGAGGAGCGTCTGGGGATGCTCTGGCGGGAATGGCTCACCCGCCGCTTCATCATCGCCTATGCCGACGACCGGGTTTATTACCGGCTCAAACTAAAGGGAGAGGTGGCAAACCCTGACCAGCGCATTGCGGACGATGTCCGCGCCTACTGCACCACCACCCTCTCTTTCGTTCTCATGCTGATGAACGGCACCCTGACCGTGATTGCCTTTTCGGGAGTCCTGTGGTCCATCAGCCCCCTGCTCTTCGCGGTGGCGGTGGCTTACGCGTCCGCCGGAACCTTTTTCACCTTCATCCTGGGACGTCCCCTGGTCCACCTGAACTATGACCAGCTGGACAAGGAGGCGAATTTCCGGGCTTCCCTCACCTATCTCCGGGCCAATGCCGAGTCAGTGGCGGTCTCATGCCGCGAAGGCGGGCTGATCCAGCTGAGCATGAGGATGCTCGACGATCTGCTGAGCAATTTCCGCCGGATCATCAATGTAAACCGCAACCTCAATTTTTTCACCACCGGCTACAACTGGCTGATTCAGATTATCCCCGCCTTGATCATCGCGCCGCTCTTCATTAAAGGGCAGGTGGAGTTCGGCGTGATCACCCAGTCGGCCATGGCCTTCACCCAGTTGCTCGGCGCCTTCTCACTCATTGTCACCCAGTTTCAGTCCATCTCTTCTTATGCGGCGGTAATCTCCCGGCTGGTTTCGTTCACCGAAGCGCGCGAGAAGGAAATGCAGGAGAGCATATCCGCCATTGCCTTTTCAAAAGATCCGGACCGGATTGATTACCGGCAGCTGACCCTGCGCTCACCCCGCAGCGGTCGCATCCTGATTAAGGATCTGACGCTTGCCATTCCCCATGGAAAGCGGGTGCTGGTCCTGAGCCAGGATAAAACAGCGCGAACCGCCCTGGCCTACGCCACGGTCGGGCTATGGGAGGCGGGCGAAGGGCATATCGCCCGGCCAAACCTTGAGAAAATCCTCCTGCTGCCGGAACTGCCCTTTTTGCCCCCCGCCACCCTCCGGGAGTTGCTGCTCGGTCCCTGGCCGGAGGAAGACGGCCCGGTCGACCGCCGCCTCGAGGATATCCGGGTTTCAGATGAAGAGATGCTGAAGACGCTGGCCGGCTTAAAAATCGAAACGCTGCTGACCGGGTTCGGCGGCCTGGACCAGCGGCATCACTGGGAAAACTCGCTTCCCCTGGCCGACCAGCAGCTCCTGGTAATCGCTCGCCTTCTCCTGGCCAAGCCCCGCTTTGCCTTTCTGCATCGACCGGGGGCAACGCTGCACCCGGAGCAGATTGAAATCGTGCTGGGCATGATGCATGAGCGGGAGATCTCCTATGTGGTCTTCGAAGAGGGACAGTTCAATGCCAAATTGTACGACGATGTTCTGGAGCTGCAAGGCAACGGCGCCTGGACATACAAACCGGTCCAGGGCTGAAGCCTGCTTATCTTTAATACACCACCGCTGCCCGTGCGGGGCATAACAAAAACATGATCTTTTACCCCTCACCCCATCACTCTCTCAGACAGGGGAGAGGGGGCTCCTTGATTATTCCTGTCCACAAGTATATCGAGGAAAAAATTATTCCCTCGCCCCACCGGGGGAGAGGTTTACCCGCCTCTGGCGGCGCCGAAGGCGACCAAGGGTTAGGGTGAGGGGGTATGCTAAATCTTTTTTCGTATTAAAGAGGATTTGTATGCGAGGAACAATGCTGGACAGCTTTGAGGACCTCTCGGGCTGGACCGCCATTGCCTCGGGGCAATCAAAGCTCAGCATTGCCCGGGACCAGGGCCTTCACGGCAATTCCATGCGGCTTGATTTTGATTTTTGCGGCGGCGGCGGTTTTGTGGTTGCCCGCAAGCTGTTCAAGCTCGGGCTCCCCGAAAGCTATTCCTTCAGCTTTCAGATCCGGGGCGACGCGCCCAGCAACATATTCGAGTTCAAGCTCCTGGATCCCTCGGATAAAAATGTCTGGCGCTATCGGGTGGAGTCTTTCGATTTCAAGGCCGAGTGGCAGCCACTGCACATCGGCAACCAGCAGATTGAGTTCGCCTGGGGCCCGCGGGGCGGCGGCCCGGCAACCACCATCGCCGCCATCGAGCTGGTCATTGCCGCCGGCTCGGGAGGCAGGGGCTCGGTATGGATAGACCGCCTTTACTACAGCGATGATACCTACCGCCTGACCCCGTCGGTTGAAGCATCGAGCGCCCTGCCCGGGTATGAACCGAATCACGCGCTTGACCTGTCTTCGGATAAATCATGGAGAAGCGCCGCAGAGGATGATGCCCCGCGGCTGCTGATTGATTTTTTACAGGAGCGTGAATATGGCGGCCTGATCATTCAATGGGTGGAAGGCTTTGCGCCGGAACAATTCAGCGTTGACATCTCTTCCGGCGAATCTGCATGGGAAACCGTCTATACAGCGAACCAGACAGCACATGACCGGAATTACCTCTACCTTCCCCGCACCCGCTCGCGCCATCTGCGGCTCAATTTTCTTCGCAGCCCGGCAAACGCAGGAGTCGGCATCTCAGCCATCGAGGTAAAACCCTTCGATTTCTCGCGCTCCCTCAATCAGTTCTTCCAGTCCATCGCACAGGAAGAACAACCAGGGCTTTACCCCAAATATCTCTATAACCTGCAGACCTATTGGACTCCGGTCGGCAGCGGTAAAGGTGATGGGCAGGCCCTGTTCAATGAAGAGGGCATGGTGGAGCCGGACGCGGGCACCTTTTCCATCATGCCATTTCTCTACCTGGACGGCAGGCTTATTACCTGGGCTGATGCCGCGTGCACGCAGACGCTGGAAAACCACTACCTACCCATACCCACCGCTGAATGGCGGAGCGGCAGCCTGATCATGAAAATTACCGCCTATGTGACCGGGGAACCCGGCACACCGGCGCTGATCATTCGCTACCGTATGGAAAACCGAGGAGTTGAAAGACAGTCGGTAACGCTGTTCGCTGCGCTGGTGCCTTTCCAGGTAACACCGACCTGGCAGAACTGGCATTCTTTCGGCGGCGTCAGCCGCATCGATGACCTTTGCATCAACCAGGGTGTGGTCTGGGTTAACCACACACGGGCGGTCATCCCCCTGAATCCGCCCGCCGGGTTTGGGGCGGCGGCATTCGACCAGGGAACGGTGGGAAAACATCTGTCAGCCGGTGAGGTGCCGTCCCAACCGGAGGTGCATGACCATTTCGGCTATGCTTCCGGCGCGCTGCGGTTTGAACTTGAACTGGCGCCGGGCGCTTCAGCGGAAGCCGCTCTTGCCATTCCCTTCGGGCCCATCGACCGTGAGTCGAGTGGGTTAATTCTATCACAGGTGCGGGGACTCATGGATGGTGAGCCGTTTGATAACGCAGTAAGCAACTGGGAAGCACGGCTCGGCGCCACCGCCATCTCACTTCCACCCGGGGCGCAGGATATTGCTTATACTCTGAAGACCGCCGCCGCCCACATTCTCATCAACCGCGACGGCCCCGCACTGCATCCCGGGCCGCGCCGCTACGCGCGCTCCTGGATACGAGATGGTGTCATCATGGGCGCCGCCCTGCTCCGCCTGGGCTGCAGCGATGCCCTGCGCGACTTCATCCGCTGGTATGCCGCGCTTCAGGCGGAAGATGGGGCCATTCCGGATTGCGCGGACCGGGATGGCGCCGAGTGGCTGCCGGAATTTGACGCCTACGGCCAGCTATTGTTCTCCGTCATGGAGTATTATCGGTTCACCGGCGACAAGGCGTTTCTGGAGGAGATGCGGCCGGCGGTGCGGAAAACGGTTGCCTACCTGGAACGCCTGCGCGGCCGCCGTTTGACTGAAGAATACCGGACCGCGGACAAAATAGCCTGCTACGGTTTGCTTCCCGAATCCATGAGCCACGAGGGATACATGGCGCACCCGGTGCACGCATACTGGGATGACTTCTGGGCCATTCGCGGGCTGGCGGACGCGGCATGGCTCGAGTCCGAGTTGGGTCATGCAGAAGAGGCATCGCGTCTTGCCGCGCTGCATGACGCCTTGAGCGAGGATGTGCGCGCGTCGCTGTCGGCAACCATCGCCCGGCACCGCATCGATTTTGTGCCGGGCTCGGTGGAGTTCGGTGATTTTGATCCCACGGCCACCTCAAACGCCATCGGGCTGCTTGACCTGCTGCACCTGATGCCCGCGGCAGATATGCACAACACCTTTGACAAATACCTGGCGGGTTTCCGGGAGCGGACCGGCGGCACCCTGGAGTGGAACAATTACACTGCCTATGAGATCCGCATCATCGGGGCTCTGGTCAGGCTGGGCAGGCGCCTTGACGCGCTGGAGGTAGCGGCGTTTATGCTCTCCGACCGGCGCATCCCGCCATGGAACCAGTGGCCGGAAATTACCTGGCGTGATCAGCGCAGCCCCGGCTTCATCGGCGATCTTCCCCATACCTGGATCAGCGCGGAGTATATCCTGGCCGTCTGCAGCATGCTCGCCTATGAGCGCGCGTCAGACCGGTCAATTGTGCTGGCCGCGGGCATGTCGCCGGAGTGGCTCAAGGATGGATTTGAAGTGGCGGTTGATGGCCTTGCAACCTACTACGGGAAGCTCTCATACTCACTGAGCATTGATGATTCTGAAACCCTGCACTTCAAGCTTGGGGAAGGAATCAGCGTGCCGCCGGGAGGAATTGTGGTAAGACCGCCTTTAAAGCAGCCCATCAGGGAGGTCGAAGTGAACGGCAGGTTGAACTACAATTTTTCCGATGACAGCTTCACGATCAGCGAATGTCCCGCCGAGGTGGTGGTGCGATTTTAGCCGGTTGACGAACACTGAACATCTAACGTCCAACATCCAACTTCGAATGGACAAGTTCCAGATCCGTCATGGCCACGTATAAAGCAAACACACGATTGCCGGGGCAAAGAAGCATGTTTTGCACTACGCCACTACTCGCGGCTTTGTGCCCAGAGGGGTTAAGCACAAATTTAATGGAGTATAAAAAGGAGAAGTGTTTAATTCTCGTGAAGCAAGGAAGATAATGCGCAAAGATAACGCAAGCTGAAGCTTGCGGCTACCCTGTGTAATCAAGGTGCGTAGTGGCGTATTGCCATACGCCCCCCGCCCCTACATTTCTCCGGCGCCACTGTGTTTACTTATTTAATGGCCATTTTGAGCATGGCCGTCCACAAATCCATCCGTGAAAAACAAAACCGGAACAGCCACCGCTACTCACACTGCAGCTCGAAATCAAGCTCGATCTTGCCGTAGCAATTGACATGCTTATAGCGAAGTGTCCGGTTGCGCTTGTCCAGCCAGCCGCTGGTTCTATATCGTTGCAAGCGCCCCAGGCCGCAGCTCACCCATTCACAGAAGCGGAGCGAGGAGAAGGTCTGATAGATGAACGAGAGGGATGAGGGATCGAAGCTGTTCGACCAGCACTGGCCGAAGTTTTCCTGGGTTATCAAATCACCCGTGGCCGGGTCAGGAAATCCGATGCTCCCTCCGATAAAATAGATGTTGCCCCGCCCGGATGATCTGTCATACGCCTCGTCCCCGCCATAGGCATAGTCGCTGCCCTTGACCACGCACACATCAGCCGATTCAAGGCTAATCTCGGCCTTGCCCGAAAGATTGGGGTTTTTCACCACCGTGCATCGCGCTACAGCAACATGGTCTACCGGCAGCAGTGCCGGGTCATCGCACGTGGAGGCGGGTGTGTCTGCAACCCACACCACAATTGAAATGATAAGCATGCAGGGCAGGAAAAGGAACTTATGAAAATACTCCGGTGCAGTTTTCATACTTGCATCACTCCTCCCTCATAAACATTATCCCAGGTACACCTCAAGCCGGTTGACGTCCGCGGTGAGATGTTTCCGGATCTCCTCCAGAGAAATTCTTGCCGCCCCGGTGCGGTAGGGATTGGCGCTGCGCCTAAAGGGCAGGTCCGCACCATTCAAAATCACCTTTGCCGGCCCGCATCCCGCCCCGGCGTTATGATAGGTCACCTCAAAAAGGCGCTCCATCAATTTCAGCCTGGCCCGCGTTCCATCCAGGGCCGGCGGCATCACCGGGTCAACCACCATCTCTGATGTTTCGCGGTGAAAACCGAAAAGACTCCGCACGATCAGCCCGGTTGCAATGCCCGCGCCGCTGGAATACACCCGCCAGCCCCCCTCAAGCGGAACTTCACCTTTCATCACCTTTTCATACTCGGCATACGCCTGGTAGCGGTCGGCGAAAGCCGCATCGGAGCTCGAGTAATAACAATTGGCCTGGCGCAGTGCCGCGGGGGGTACGAGATCTTTTATGCCGACCGGATCGACCC